>NZ_DATCVJ010000950.1:0-9614 GCF_036566945.1 Chitinophaga sp.
CCCTAAGTTAATCAGCGCGTGGCGGGAAGTATTCTCGGAAACACCGCAAGTAAAAATAATAGAAGGAGATATCACCAAACTGAAGGCAGATGCCCTGGTAAGTCCGGCTAATTCATTTGGTTTTATGGATGGCTCGCTGGATTATGCCATATCAGAAAGACTGGGATGGCATCTCGAAAAAGAGCTGCAACAACGCATAAAAAATCTCCCGGAGGGAGAATTATTGGTAGGGCAGGCCATGATACTGGAAACAAATGATGCGGATATTCCTTACCTGATTTCGGCGCCGACTATGCGCATTCCCACCAATTTTAATATCGATACGTCTATTAATGCCTATCTGGCCATGAAGGCTATTTTAATTCAGGCTAATAAAGATGAGCGTATTCACACCGTAACCATTCCGGGTTTATGCACCGGTGTGGGCAGAATGCAGCCTATCATTTGTGCCAAACAAATGTGGTATGCGTTTGAAGAAATTGTGCTGGGGAAAAAACAGGACTTCCCCAACTTTGGCGCGGCACAGAAGTACCATTGGAACCTGAACCCGCAAGGCATGATCTGGACGCATTGATCCGGAAGTGATCCCATCATCCTAATTTCGGATGCAGTTTATGGTAATATAAATACGATACCACCAGGCACACAAAAAACGTTAAATGCCCTATTTCAATCAGGATACTGTCGCCACTGGAAAGATGTGCCACTGCGGCGGATATCAGCGTGATGCCAAAACCAAAGTAGGCAAACTCTTTCAGCTTTGCAGGGACAAAAGGAAGCAGCAACGCCAGCGACCCTAAAAATTTGGCTACGGTCAGCTCTATACGAAACCAGTTGGGTAACCCAAAATGTGCAAAAGCGCTTTTCATCTCCGGGTTGAAACCAAAGTTAAATGCACTCCATAACATCACTGCCGCGAGGATGCCCGTGGCGATCCAGTAGATGGTTTTGTCTTTTTTCATACTAGTTGAATTTAAAAACGCTCAAGAGGATAATGATGAAAATGAAGGCGACTTGCGTGAGGTAAAACCTGTTTAAACTGGCTTTTACATTTTCAGGAATTGCGGTATCGCTTGTCAACGCCAGCTTTATTTTTTTCTGCTGCCGCAGCCCTACCAGCAAGGCATTGGCAATGACAAGCAGTACCAGGCCAAACTTGATCCGGAACCAGAGTTGTTCGCCGAATACGCCGTTGGTCATGAACATGATACCTATGCCGGAAAGAATAATAACGCCAATGCCTACACGCGTAACGACCGGAAAAAAAGACATGGCCTGTAGCACCGCCGGTGCCTTGCTTGCGTCCAGTGCATATTGTTTCCAGAACTGCCTGATGCCGATAAAGTCAGCAATAGTGGACCCGGCAAAGAGGAGAAATCCTATGAGATGGCATACGACCAGGCTGGAGAGAAGGGTTTGTGTCGACATATGTTTAACGATTTATTTATATTAATATCGAAATACTTTATGTAAATGTATAACGGAAATATAGTAAAAACAAAATTTCCGAAGTATTTTTTATATTATTGCTTCGGAAATAATACAACTGTTACATGAACAAAGCTGTGGCGCTTATTACAGCATGGGGAGCTTTTGATGATCATCATCCGGAAAGCACCCTGGAAGAATTTTGCCGGCACTACCTGGCCAGTACGAAAGAAACGGCGAAAGCTCCGCCTGTAGGACGTTTTCTGCCTGTCAGCAGTGACGGGGTGCTGATGCGTGCCATCGGCAGAATTTTTAAACTGCACACCATTTACACTGTAGCCGCGCTGGAAGGCACCGGTATCAATAACATCGATGAGTATTCCCTCCTCAACACGGTAGCACAATTGAAGGAACCCCGGAAAACGGAGGCGATCTATGCTGCCCTGCAGGAGTTGTCTACTGGTACCGATAAGCTGAACCGGTTGAAGAAGCTGGGATACCTGGCAGAATATGACGATAAAGAAGATAAGCGGTCTAAACGCTTAAAAGTAACGCCTAAAGGAGAGAAGGTATTAGTGACCTGCAGAAAACGGATCAGTCAACTGGCAGAGGTCATGTTTCATGACCTGACAGAAGATGATAAGCATTTATGTTTTCAGTTGTTGAAGGGTGTGGAATCGAAGTTTGCCGGCATCTGGCAATCCCACAAAGGGAAAGATTTTGAGGAAATTTACGGGGAGATAGTATTGGGGAAAGAAGTATAATATCACAGGGTATCGGTATGTTCGATACCCTGTGATATTTAGTTATTTTGCTACATCCATGCACAACGTAACACAGTGCCATACTTTTTTGAAGTCTTTGCCTTCATGCTGGCCGCTGGCATCTTCGGTATAGGTACCTTCCAGCATATAGCGGCCGGCCCATGCCGGAGAAAAAGTGATATCGCCCTGTTGGTCGGTTTTCATTTTTTTAGCCCATCCTTCGGGTGATTGAATAGTGACGTCGCCGCCTGCAGGTGCTGCTTTTTTGTAGCTCAACTGCACCTTTTCCGGCTGATGAAGTTTAGGCGCTTTGCTATGATTTGCCAGGATGGAAAAATCCGTGAATGCCGGTATGTTCTCTATTCCTTTCAGGGATCCATTCACTTTTACCAGTCCCAACGCGTAGTAATGGATTTTGTTATCGCCATAAATAGTCTGTACCGTATGATCTATTGACAACACGTATGCACCTGCTGCTTTGGGCGTAAATGTGGCGGTAAAGTGGTTGCCGGCAGGTACCACGGTGAGTGGTTCTTTTTGCCCGTCTGGTGTAATAAGGAACAACGTGAACGCCTGCATGTTGCTGAACCAGTTTTGTACGGAGTCCCGCTCATTATCTGCATACTCTCCCAGAAAAACATTGACTTTCTGTGGTTGTCCGATTTTGCCGGTGGTAAGGGTTTCTATCCAGATGGCGTGGGCAAATAAGGTATGCATGCTACAGCATAAAATAACAGAAAATAGGAATTTTTTCATTCGTATTTAATTTATATGGTATGAAAGAATAATCAGCGGCGAAATTAATCCACTGCTCCCGGGATAGGGACGCCAAAGAGGAAAATGATTTACGCGATCGGGAAAAATAAGTGCGGTGTCATATGTTTCCCACTACTCCAGGCTCCCCAGGTATTGTAACAGTCTTTGCAGGTCCTGGTTGATGGATCTGATGGTTGATTGCAGTTCGTTGACCATCGCAGCGCGTTTATGGAGGTCATCCGATTTATAAATGCCGCCACCGCCGAAGAACAGTTTTTCATCGGCCGCACCCACTGGCAGGTCCAGGTCAAATTTTTCCCAGCGTTGTTTGATGTTGGCGGCCAGCGAGGATTGTCCGCTGTTGCTGAAATGTTTTTCATTCAGCACATACCAGGTAAAGGGGGGATAAATGGCAGAAGTATCCGGGGTATACCAGAGATCTCTTAATACATTTCGTTCATGCAATAGTTTGATCTTTTGACCGGCGGCGTTAATGGTCATGGCCCCCAGACCAGCAGACAGGAGGCCACCACTAATGGCCGCCGCATTCTGGGGCCCATCATCTTTAATGGCCACCGTAGCGATGGTGGTGATGGCGGCCACTATAATAGAAGCGACAGTGAGACGGGTATTTCTTTTACTGTTGAAGTTATCCAGGTACCGGGCCAGTTGATCCGCTCTTTCGCCTTCGCAATCCAGTTCGGCCGCCACACCGGCAATTTCCATAGTGGCCAGCAGCAACCGGTGATGGATCTGTGTCCGGATATCTGTTTTGCGCATGAAGCCTGCCACAGTTGTATCGGCGATCGCTGTTTTCAGTTGTTGAATCAGTTCAAGCGTGCCACTCGCATTGGCGATCAGCACCTCGTGTACCGGCATATCCTTATTGGCACTTAACAACGAATCTGTATTTTTAAGCGGCGCCTTTGCCGGGTCATTGCTGTAAGCCGCGGCCGGAGCGCAGTAGTTATTGGTAATGTTAACCGCTGCCCCGCTGATCACCCGCCCCGTTTTGCACGCCTGCAGCGCACCCAACAACAGGCCCGCCAACAGCCACGGAAAGTAAATCGTTTTCATTGAATGAGTCATCATGATAACATCTCCCGCACTATTTACAAAAAAATGGAACTGTTGTTCACACTGATGGTTGTTAACAGTCAATCGCGCGGACACTATTTAAAAAAACTGTTCTTTTTTATTTACCTTACTAACCCGGAAAATCATAATACTCATGAACGATAACAGCATTGAAAGAGCCAAAATGCCAAAAGGCGACAGCAGCATTTTAGACAGCAGAAGTTTGACCAACAGCTATGCTACCCTGGTTCCCCTGCTGCAAAAAGGAATGCGTGTACTGGACGTAGGCTGTGGTACCGGCGCCATTTCTGCGGGCATCGCGGCGGCAGTAGGCGAAACCGGAACCGTAGTGGGCATAGATAGCAGTCCGCATTTAATTGCCAAAGGCCAGGCAGATCATGCAGACCTTCCCCAACTAACATTAATAGAAGCCGATTTATTCACTTACCACCCGGAAGAGAAATTTGATCTCATCGTTTCTGCCCGTGTGTTGCAATGGTTAAGCAATCCTGCAGCTGCCCTGCAGCAATTTAAATCCCTGCTCAAACCCGGCGGCATCATTTCCATACTGGACTACAATCATACTCAACTCGAATGGACACCCGCGCCACCGGCCAGTATGCAGCATTTCTATAAAGCATTCCTCGACTGGCGCGCAGATGCCGGCATGGACAACGACATGGCCGATCATTTGCCCGGCATTTTTGCGGAGTTGGGTTTTCAAAATATTCAAACATTGCCTGCCGATGAAGTGTATAAAAAAGGAGCTCCTTCTTTCGCAGAGAAAGCAGGGATCTGGTCTAAGGTAGCAGAATTGAGAGGTCCGCAAATGGTGGCTAGTGGCTTTGTAACAGAGGAGGAGCGTTTAACGGCGATTGCTGAGTATAATGCATGGGTACAGGAGGAAGGAGAGGAAATGGTGATGAAGTTAAAAGAGGTGAGGGCTAGCGTGTGAGATGCAAACAAGAATTTATTGGCTGGAGAAGTTCAGCAACGGCGCTGCAATAGGCATCATGCCTCGCCCACGCGGCAACGATTGGCTGGAAGGTGATATACTCAGCCTGAAGAAACAACAGGTAAACGTACTGGTATCTCTGCTGGAACCCGCCGAGATAAAAGAGCTGGAACTTACCCGCGAAGAAGCTAATTGCACCAAACATGGTATCCGCTTTATCAACTTCCCGATCCCGGACAGAGATGTGCCGGCAACAGGAAAAAACACCGAAATATTTATTTGCACACTGCTGGCCGCTATTGATGCCGGGCAATCTGTTTGTATTCATTGCAGAATGGGAATAGGCAGGGCGTCTATCATTGCCGGCAGTGTACTGCTTTTAAAAGGTACCCGGTTCGATGAGCTGATAGATAAGATCAGTAAAGCACGTGGCCTGAAAGTGCCTGATACGGCAGAACAGGTAAGATGGCTGAAGGACAGAGGTTAGTGCAAAGCGCTGAGCCTATTGCTTTAAATAACCCCTACATTACCGGTCACTCCCTGTACCAAAACCGAACATATTAATAAAAAAAAGCTGCTTAATTTGCTGACATACATGCTGACCCACGGTGGCATACTTTTTACCACCTTGCAGTAGCAGATATTGATTATCATGATAAGAAACTATTTCCGGATCGCCTGGCGCAACCTCGTCCGCAACAAAGCTTTTTCTACTATTAATATCATGGGACTGGCACTCGGGGTGACCTGCAGCCTGTTGATGTTACTGTGGATTCAGGATGAAAGAAGCATCGATAAATTTCATGTACATGGTAGGGACTTGTACCAGGTGTATCTAAGACAATCATCTAACGGTAAAGTAGATGGTGGTTATCTTACACAAGGCCCATTACCGGAAGCATTGAAGAAAGATGTGCCGGAAGTGGAATATGCCAGTGGATTACAATACTTTCCTCCTGTTGCTTTTCAGACCAGCGACAAAGTAGTGAAGATGACGGGCGCCTATGCAGGGGCCGACTTCCTCCGGATGTTCAGCTATCCCATATTGCAGGGAACGAAAGAAACAGCGTTGAGTAAACCCGGCACCATCGCCATTTCCCGGCGTATGGCCGAGGTGTTTTTTGGGAGTCCGGAGAAAGCAATAGGACAAAATATCCGGTATGAAGATACCACCAACCTGTCTGTGAGTGCGGTGTTTGAGGTGCCGGCTACTTCTTCGCAGCAGTTCGACTTCCTTCGTACCTGGGATGATTTTGTAAAGCCTAATGCCTGGGCGAAAACGTGGGGCAGTTTTAGTCCGGCTACGTATATCCAGCTCCGTACCCATGCAGACCGCGACAAAGTGTCCGCCAAAATAAAAGATTTCGTTTACAACTATCAGCCTAAAAATAAATCCTCCTATACAGAACTGGGCTTGCAACGCTACAGCGAAAAGTACCTGCATAGCACCTTTGAAAATGGAGAACCGGCCGGCGGTCGTATCGCATATGTGCGGCTCTTCACCTTGCTGGCCATCTTTATCCTGTTGATTGCCTGCATTAACTTTATGAACCTGGCAACTGCCTGGTCTGCCAAAAGAGCGAAAGAGGTAGGTGTGAGAAAAGTAGTGGGCGCAAGGCGCGGGGTATTAGTTATCCAGTTTATTGGAGAAGCCATGTTATTGGCGGCCATTGCTACGGGAGTAGCCGTGTTGATGGCCATCTTACTAATACCTGCCTTTAATCAGCTGAGCGGAAAACAACTCACTGTACCTTTAGACAGCGCTGTTTTCTGGGCTACTTTAGCCGGATTATTGGTGTTAACGGGCTTTGTGGCAGGCAGCTATCCTGCGTTGTTTTTATCTTCCCTGAATCCTACACGCGTGTTGAAAGGAAGTTTAAAGTTCAGCAACAGCGCCACTTTTTTCCGCAAAGGACTGGTGGTGTTTCAGTTTACATTGTCTATTGTGCTGATAGTAGGCATGATGGTGATCTACCGGCAAATGGACTATATACAAACGAAGAACCTGGGCTACGACCGGCAGAATCTTCTCTACATTCCGTTGGAAGGAACACTGCTTAGCAAATACGATGTTTTTAAAGAACAGGCGGCCAATATCCCCGGTGTACTTGCCATTACCAAAATGAAAGAAACCCCTACGGTAATTGAACATCACAAGGGCGACATTCATTGGACCGGCAAAGACTCCGACGATGCCGCTTCTTTTACGGATGCCGTGGTAGGATATGATTTCGTGAAAACAATGCACCTGAAAATTCTGGAAGGACGTGATTTTTCCCGGGACTTCGGAAATGATTCAGGAAGTTATATCCTGAATGAAGCCGCCGTAAAAAGGATTGGATATACCAACCCGGTAGGTCAATATTTTATGCTGGCAGGTGTGCAGGGAAAAATTATAGGCGTACTGAAAGACTTCCACTTCAATTCTATGCACGATGCCATAGAACCGCTGGTGATCCGTTTGGATGAACATCCTAAATGGGGCAGTTTGCTGGTGCGTACGGAAACCGGCAAAACAAAAGTCGTGCTGGCCGGTCTGGAAGGCCTCTGCAAAACCATGAACCCTAATTTCCCATTCACCTACCAGTTCTCCGATCAGGAATATACGAAGCTCTATAAGAGTGAACAAATGGTGAGTCAGTTATGCAATTACTTTGCATTCCTGGCAATCTTCATTTCCTGTTTAGGGTTATTTGGGTTGGCGATGTTCACCGCCGGACAACGCACCAAAGAAATTGGCGTAAGAAAAGTATTGGGCGCATCTGCCACCAACATCTTTGTATTGCTGTCATCCAGCTTCCTGCGGCCGGTGGTACTCGGCATGGGCATTGCCTTTCCGCTGGCCTGGTTTACCATGAGCCAGTGGCTGCAGCATTTTGCGTATAAGATCAACCTGGACTGGTGGATCTTTGGCCTGGCAGGTATAGCCACCATCTTCATTGCCCTGCTCACCGTCAGTTTTCAAAGTATCCGGGCTGCGGTGATGAATCCGGTGAAAAGCCTGAAGTCGGAGTAAGGGCTGCCTGCATTTGGGGCATTAATTCCACGGATTTGACTGAAATAGGCCCTGCTGGCGATGGCACGTGGATTGCCCTATATTCATAAATTCACTGATTATGAAAGTACCTGGCATCATCCTGATTATTGTTGGTATCGCAATGATCCTTTTCAGAGGTTTCTCCGTTCAAACAGAAAAGAAAGTAGTTGATATTGGTCCCGTTGAAATTAATAAGAAAGAAAACAAGTGGATTGGTTGGCCTACCTATGCCGGTGGCCTGGTGGCCATAGTAGGGGTAGTATTGCTGGTGGGTGGTAAAAAAAGAGAGTAGTGTATAGGGAGATGTCCTTCAATTTGAGGCTACTATGCTGAAATTGCAGGACCAATGTGCCCATATTTTAGAACTGTTTATAAAAATATTCCTGGAAAAAATGCGCCGGGAATATTTTTTTTATTCCAAATTACCAAAGTAACTTTGCAAAGTTAATGAGCTAGACGATGATCACAAAAGAAGACCAGGCCATTGCCCAGGCGTTACGCAGTCTGATCACGAAAATGACGAAGCGTTTACGCCGGCAGATCAGCAATCCCAGTTCGCTTTCTGTGGCAGAAGGCAGTGTACTCAGTATCCTGATGAATCATAAGGAAGTGTATCCTTCTGAACTGGGGGCACAACTGAGCATTTCTTCTCAGTTTATGTCGCAGATACTTAACCGCCTGGAGGGACTTGGGTATATTTCCCGCAGGGCCTCACCGGAAGACGGGAGGAAAACGCTGGTGTCTTTAACCAAAAAAGGGAAGGGCATGATAGAAGAGAGCCGGCAGGAGCGGGAAGAATGGCTGGCAGATGTGATCTCCGACCGGTACAACAGCCGCGAGAAAAAGGTCATCAAAGAAGCATTGGAGCTGTTGACAACCGTCGCGGATCTGTAATAAAATTGGGCTCATCCTCCGGAAAATTAAAAGCAATTATATGGCAACGATAAATTCAAAGAAGGTGCTGCTGGTAATGGATATCCAGCGGGAAATGATGAAGCATGTGTCCGATCCGGCCACATTGTTGGGTAATATTTCTGCGGCGATTGCAGGTGCAAGAGCAGCGGATATTCCGGTGGTATATGTAGTGCTGGGCTTCAGGGCAGGTTATCCCGAAATGAGCATGGCTAATAAGATGGCAGGACTCACCCAATCCGGTGGCATGTTCACCCCGCAACATGTCGACGCTGCTATTCACGAAGCCGTGACACCACAGCCTTCCGACGTGATCGTCACCAAAAAGAGATACAGCGCTTTCGCGGGCAGCGACCTGGAAATGGTGTTGCGGGCCATGCGGGCAGAAGAACTGATCATTACCGGTATATCTACCAGCGGGGTAGTCCTGAGTACAGTGAGAGAAGCAGGAGACAAAGACTTTGCACAAATAGTATTGTCCGATGGTTGTGCGGATGGAGATGAGGAAGTACATCAAATCCTGCTGACGAAAATATTGCCGAAACAAGCGAATATTGTTACGACAAAAGAATGGCTGTCGACGTTGACAGCATAATCATTTCCGGCAAAGGTGTATTAAAAGTAATTGAACAGGGGCCAATTACTTTTAATACACCGCATTGCCACATTCGTTATTCCCCAACAG
>NZ_DATCVJ010000951.1:0-3726 GCF_036566945.1 Chitinophaga sp.
ATCGGCGATAAACTGAAACTGATCACCAACTACAATACCCAGTCACAGTTTGACTTTGAAAACCAGGTAAAACTCGAATATACCGGCTACGCCGATGAAATTATCAAGAAAATAGAAGCCGGTAACGTGAGCTTTCCCCTGCGTAGCTCCCTGATATCCGGTATTCAATCGCTCTTTGGGGTGAAAACACAATTGCAGTTTGGTAAGTTAACGGTGACCAGTGTACTCTCCAACCAGAAGTCACAGAAACAAAACCTCATGCTCAAAGGTGGTACCCAGGTACAGGACTATAACCTGAGAGCAGATGAGTATGAAGATAACCGCCACTTCCTGCTGGCGCAGTTCTTCCGGGATACGTTCAACTATGCGATGTCTAACCTGCCTATCATCCGGTCACTGACAAATATTACCCGGCTTGAAGTATGGGTGACCAATAAAACCGGCGCTACCACCCAAACGCGTGATATCGTGGGTTTGATGGATCTGGCAGAACAAAATCCCTACAATAAAACGGCGATACACGTTAATACCACCTCTAAACTGCCTGATAGAGGAACAAACGATCTGTATTCCAATCTGATCAGCGACCCGATGAGCCGGAATACCGGGACGGTCGTGAGCCGATTGCTGACCTTAGGGCTGCAACCAGTCTCGGAATTTGAGAAAACTTTTGCCCGCAAACTCGACTCTACGGAGTACACTTATAACAAACAACTGGGTTTCATCTCCCTAAATCAACAATTACAGGCCGATGAAGTGCTGGCTGTTGCTTATCAGTATACCTACAATGGAAGGGTATACCAGGTGGGTGAGTTTTCGCAGGATGTGCCACCGGATCAAAACAACAGTGCCAACCAACCCGTCCTGTTCCTCAAATTGCTGAAGGCAACATCTGCCCGTCCTACGTTACCGATCTGGGACCTGATGATGAAAAATATTTACGCCACCGGCGCCTTCCAGGTAAATAAGGAAGATTTCCGGATGGATGTTTACTATAAAGATCCCGGTGCAGAAGGGCGACCACCCAGCGATAAGCGCTATATCCCGGATGCAAAAGGTGACTACGCCGGCGCCCCTATCATTACCATTCTTAGTCTCGACCGTTTAAATAATCAGCTGGATCCCCAACCAGATGGCGTATTCGATTACGTAGAAGGCTATACGATAAACTCACTGACAGGTAAAATCATGTTCCCCGTACTGGAACCCTTTTCCGGCGGCCTTAAAAAAGCCTTCGGCGGAGATGCAACCCTGGAAAAACAATATCTCTACAACGTACTGTATGACTCCATTAAAGTGGTGGCCCAGCAGTTCCCACAACTGAACCGTTATGTAATACGCGGTTCCTATAAGTCGGCCAGCTCCTCAGAAATCAACCTGGGATCCGGTACTACCATCCCGCCGGGATCCGTTACAGTAACCGCCGGCGGCCAACAACTGCGGGAAAACGTGGATTACATCATTGACTATAACCTGGGGCGGTTGAAAATTATCAACGGCGGTGTATTGAACTCCGGTGTACCTATCAATGTACAGTTTGAGAACAATGCCCTGTTCGGGCAACAGGTTCGCAACTATTTCGGTACCCGGCTGGATTATATCGTCAACGATAAATTAAGCCTGGGGGGTACTGTTGTGCGCATGAGCGAAAGACCTTATTACCAGAAAGTGAACTACGGAGAAGATCCGATCAAGAACACCATGGTAGGTTTTGATGCAAACTACGCATCCGAATGGAAAGGACTGAACCGCTTCCTGGATAAATTGCCTAACTATACCAGCTCCTCCCCATCCAATATCTTGTTTACCGGCGAGGTAGCCCGTTTGTTCCCCGGCCATAGTAAACTGGTGAATGAACCCGGCAGCAAACAGGGTACTGCCTATATAGATGATTTTGAGGGCGTGAAAAGTGGATATGACCTGAAGTTTCCGGCTACCAGCTGGGCGCTCGCTTCTACTCCCAAAGGAGCTACCGATGCCTCCGGCCGGGTGATGTTCCCGGAAGCAGAATTGAATAATATACTGGATTATGGAAAAAACAGGGCAAAATTAGCCTGGTATATCATTGAACCTACCCTGCAATTACCGAAATCACCAGGTTTGCCACAAGGGATTACAGTAGACGATCAGTCAGATCCACGTACCCGGCTGGTGTATCAGAAAGAAGTATTTAAGAACAGGTCTACCGACTTCGGACAAAGCCAGTTGAGTACCCTTGATCTGGCCTACTATCCGCTGGAAAGAGGTCCCTATAACTTTACCAATAACCCTATCATGATGAACCGCGATGGGTTGCTGGCAAGGCCGGAAACCCGCTGGGGTGGTATCATGAGGGCAATTGATAACAGTGATTTCGAAACCGCCAACATCGAATATATAGAGTTCTGGATCCAGGATCCATTTATTAAGCAGCCGAATAGTTCTGGTGGTGCCATGTACTTTAACCTTGGTAACGTATCAGAAGATATCCTCAAAGATTCCAAGAAATTCTTTGAAAACGGAATGCCTGATCCAAACCAGGACCCCAATAAGATCGATTCTTCCAAATGGGGCCGTCAGCCTAAATTCCAGCAGCAGATTACCCAGGCATTTGACAACGATCCTAATATCCGCAGTTACCAGGATGTGGGGTACGATGGTTTGAAATCTCAGGACGAAGGCGCCTTCTATAAAACATACATGGATACCCTGAGAATGAATTTCGGAGGTAGCCCCGTATATAATCAGGCAGTGCAGGATCCGGCAAATGATGACTACAGACACTATCGTGATCCGACATATAACGGCATGAACATCCTGCAGCGTTATAAGAAATATAGCAATCCGGAAGGCAACTCTCCGGTATCTGATCCCAAGTCAAATTTCTCTTCTGCTGCCACCAATATTCCTGAATCAGAAGACCTGAACAGGGATAATACCATGAATGAAACAGAGGAGTACTTCCAGTATCGGGTGGACATGAAACCTAATATGCAGGTGGGTACCAACTTTATTGTGGATAAGATACAGGCAGATGTAACCCTGCCTAATAATCAGAAAACCACAGAAACCTGGTACCAGTTTAAAGTGCCATTGAATCAGTATAACGCCAAAGTGGGTAACATACCGGATTTTAAATCTATCCGTTTCATGCGTATGTTCCTCACCGGTTTCACAGATTCGGTAGTAGTGCGCTTTGCCAAACTGGAACTGGTACGTAATCAATGGCGCCGTTACATGTATGAGCTGCGCCCCGGCGATCCAATTCCATTGGATAACAGTACTACGTTTAATTCTTCTGCGGTAAATATTGAAGAAAACTCCTCCCGTACACCTATTCCTTATGTGTTACCTCCGGGAGTAGTAAGACAGAATACGATCAGCACCAACAATACTACACTGCAACTGAATGAGCAGTCCTTATCCGTACAGCTGTGTAACCTGAAAGATGGTGAAACACGGGCCCTGTACAAAACGTTGAATATGGATTTGCGTCAGTACAAAAAGCTGCAGATGTATATCCACGCAGAGGCAGTAGGCGCCGCCACTGCGCTGAAAGACGGACAAATACAGGCGGTGATCCGTATTGGTAGCGACTTTGTAAGCAACTACTACGAGTACCGTATTCCATTGAAAGTAACAGATTGGAACGGGCCTAAAACAGCATTAGACATCTGGCCGGAACGTAATAACATGGAGCTGGTGATGGCACAGCTCAGCGCATTGAAACAGAAACGTAACATGTGC
>NZ_DATCVJ010000952.1:0-3586 GCF_036566945.1 Chitinophaga sp.
GAAGTTTATATTCATTGTATGAATAGCGATAAAGACTATGAATGGGAAAAGATTAAGCTAATATTCTCAGAGATTTTGAGCTTCAGATTTATTGAAAATAGAAAGACATCAAGTACGGTGATTAATGGTGCCCTGATCAAAGTTGATAGCGAAGGAATTCTTTTTGATTTTTTTCCATTAATATACGACGCGGGATTAAAAGAAAATCCAGACTCCGATTTTATTATTTGTTGTAGAGAATTAAAATATGAGAAGGTTGAATAGGATTGTTATCTGATTTTTTATCAGAAGAAATGTATTGTTATCAGGTTGGGCTGACGATGGCGGGTATTGGATCCAATGCGTTGAAGCATCTAATGTTTCTCACAGTCAGAATTTATTCGTGGACAACAGGTTGTATAGAATTACTGGTGGTGAAGGTCTTGAAAATGATATTTTAAGCCTAAATAAGTATTTGAAAGAATCAAATATCAGATTAAGCGACAAAGAAAGACCTATGTGTTATGATATACTGTTTCTTCAAAGTCAAAGAAATGCATTACGACTTCTATTCAAGGAAACAAACAGAAAGTTGACTTAAAAAATGGTAAATTGAATCGTTTAATCGAAAATATACTTTGTGGCTTTATCACTTTACTTCTCGCAGTAGGCTGTAAGCACCAGAGTCAGCAAGAGAAAATGATATCAACCACCCAAAAAGTGCTTTCTGCCATACAGAAAGACGATAAAATTTTGTTTGCTGATCTTATTGGAACAAACAATGCGGATACAGAAGCTTTAAATGCTAATCTAACAAAAATAAAAACATACTTCGATAAGTATGGCCCATCCGGGGCTCCCATCATAACCAATAAGTTTACATCCTTAGGAAAAAGACTGGTAATTGTGCCTTTGCTCAAAGGGAGGGATACCATTCATCATATAAACGAAATTAGTATTCATTTGTTTTTTGGTCCGCCGCAAATGGTTCCTCTTGAAAAAATATCAGGATACAGCCTTATTATAATAGATTCATCTGGAAAAAGAGTGCAACAATTTTCACCCACGACTTTTGACGACGAAGACCTGACTACACCATAAAATGAAAAGCAGACAATGATTAAATATATATACCAACTTCTTATCCTGTTGGTATTAACTACTGCATGTAGTAAGGTTACTAACGAGGACAAAATGCGCAATACCACCAATGCCCTGATTTCAACAATTAAGAAAAATGAATTTACTAAGTTCCGTTTTTTTATAGGGCCGGAGCTGGACGTAATAGGAAAAGATGAGGGTATGCTTTATGCGGATTTTTCGCGTTTTAGATCACTATTGGGAACTCATTCTGAAGATATTGATACTAACATACAGATCACTAATCTTTATAATCACTTAGGACAGCGGATTGTAGAAATCCCAATAAAGAGATCAGCTAATACTGGCTCTACCGACAGTATTTATCATCTATATCTGTTTTTCGGTCCTCCTGATCTATATCCCTTAACTAAAATAACTGGTTATCAATTGGCAATGGATACATCGACTCCTTACGGATTTCACAGGACACCTGGCAGATGATCCTAGGTTAGGTGTAACGAGAACCCAAAGCCACAGACACGCGGCAAACGGCTATCTGGTCAACATTTCCCTGCATTGACCAAAATAAGCGCTAAATAAAAATCATATGGCGAAAGAACCTTTTGCAGCACGACTTACCTCCATTTGGTTAGGAGCTGTTTTTTTCTGGATAGGGAAAGGTTTCAGGGGTAAACTATCCGAAGAGATATCTAATAACGAAACACGGAATATGTGGACCGGGTATATAATATCGCTCATTGCACTACTATTACTCGTCTATTATTTTTTTATACATACATAATAAATGCGGGGTAGTAAAAGTGCGGATATTCCCTAAAAACACCAGCAATTCTTATTATCTTTCCACCCAACCCATATATCCAAAATTCTTTTATCCCTATGGAGCAAACAATCGCTACATCTATTTTCGAAAATGATTTCAGCCTGCAACCGGCTACTCACTGGCAACGCCTGACCAATTACATCATTGACCTGATCAGTTTTATTTTCCTCGTGATCATCTTCTTTTTTGCGATGTCAGTGCTAAGCCCTGATACTTTAAGATCGATCACATTTTCGCCTGCAACGGATTACGCACATCGACTGATCCTCATGCTGTCTTTCGCGTTATATATGGGAACCATAGAAACCATTTCCCAGGGCAGAACAATCGGCAAACTGATCACAGGTACCAGAGCCGTGAATGAAGATGGCACCAACATTTCAGCCGGAAAAGCCTTCTTAAGAGGCATCATCCGTGCCATCCCCTGCAGCTCGCTCAGCGGCCTCTCAAAAGTCTGCACCCCGTGGCACGACCAGTGGACAAACACCTATGTTATTGATATAGATAAATCCAGATTACCTACAGACAAAAAATAAAAAAGCGTCCCACTGTCTGTAAAAGTCAGTGGGACGCCCGCATGCTTTATTACTCCTGTCTGCCTGTAACCACAAACTTCTTCACTACTTCTTTTTGCTGCACGCCCACATGCAACAGGTAAATTCCTGGTGTAAGATTTCCCACCTGCACCCGGATACTATTATTTCCTTTACGCAAAGCGATCCCCGGCTTCGTCAGCACAGGCTGTCCTTTCAGGTCATAGATCTTCAGCGTAGTCGTTATCGTTACCGGCGATACCAACGAAACGGTTAGTTCTTCACCGGATAACGGGTTCGGATATACGCTGGCTGACAGTTCCTCCCCGCCTTTCCATGTACTTACTTGTGCAACCGCCATAGCTGACTGTTGCAGTGGGGCCAGGTTGAAATTACCCATTACCTGTACCTCTGCCAGACTTAACACGACGTTGGTGCTTTGCAGTTGTATACGTATATACCGCCCGGTATTGTTAATGGCAATAACGGATGGCGTTCCGGCGGTTGCTGTTTGCAGGTAATCCTGCACGCCAGCCTGCGCCTGTGTACCGCTTACCGTGGAAGAGGTAAAAGGAACATCGGAAATAAAAATATGATAATTAGCAAGACGGCTACCACAACAGTCCGTTCGATTATAGATGTTAATCGTCTGGATGTTGGCAGAAGCGCCGAGATCCACCTGCCACCAGGGCTGATTCGTTAATGCATCTGCGGTAGAGGTAACAGAGTTGCTGAAAAAATCGCCATTGGTATTCCCATCTACTGCCAGTGGCGCTAAACCAGAGGTGGCGCCATGATCGCTCGATTGTGCAGCGGGCTTATTCAGCGCCAGATTGCTGGCAGGTACCACTACGGTGCCTGCATTTTTCCAATAGAACAGATCTGCCAAACCGCCGTCCAGCGTATCATTGAACTGGTATCTTTTACCACTGACCAGTGTCAGGTTCACCTTTTCCACGACGCCATCTTTCCTTCTCACCCTGTATAAAGTATCTACCGGGTAAGTACCGAAATTAATGCTGAGAGTAATTTTCTGCGTGGCGAGATTGGCTTTGCCCTGGATGGTATCCGTTAAGATGCCGGGAGTACCGGGTGCGTTACAACAACCGTTAGACACCGTAAGTCCGTTCATAATCATGAAGTAAGC
>NZ_DATCVJ010000953.1:0-2512 GCF_036566945.1 Chitinophaga sp.
CCGAAGCTAATACCGGATAGGATCTTCTCCTTCATGGGAGATGATTGAAAGATGGTTTCGGCTATCACTTACAGATGGGCCCGCGGTGCATTAGCTAGTTGGTGAGGTAACGGCTCATCAAGGCAACGATGCATAGCCGACCTGAGAGGGTGATCGGCCACACTGGGACTGAGACACGGCCCAGACTCCTACGGGAGGCAGCAGTAGGGAATCTTCCGCAATGGACGAAAGTCTGACGGAGCAACGCCGCGTGAGTGATGAAGGCTTTCGGGTCGTAAAACTCTGTTGTTAGGGAAGAACAAGTACGAGAGTAACTGCTCGTACCTTGACGGTACCTAACCAGAAAGCCACGGCTAACTACGTGCCAGCAGCCGCGGTAATACGTAGGTGGCAAGCGTTATCCGGAATTATTGGGCGTAAAGCGCGCGCAGGCGGTTTCTTAAGTCTGATGTGAAAGCCCACGGCTCAACCGTGGAGGGTCATTGGAAACTGGGGAACTTGAGTGCAGAAGAGAAAAGCGGAATTCCACGTGTAGCGGTGAAATGCGTAGAGATGTGGAGGAACACCAGTGGCGAAGGCGGCTTTTTGGTCTGTAACTGACGCTGAGGCGCGAAAGCGTGGGGAGCAAACAGGATTAGATACCCTGGTAGTCCACGCCGTAAACGATGAGTGCTAAGTGTTAGAGGGTTTCCGCCCTTTAGTGCTGCAGCTAACGCATTAAGCACTCCGCCTGGGGAGTACGGTCGCAAGACTGAAACTCAAAGGAATTGACGGGGGCCCGCACAAGCGGTGGAGCATGTGGTTTAATTCGAAGCAACGCGAAGAACCTTACCAGGTCTTGACATCCTCTGACAACTCTAGAGATAGAGCGTTCCCCTTCGGGGGACAGAGTGACAGGTGGTGCATGGTTGTCGTCAGCTCGTGTCGTGAGATGTTGGGTTAAGTCCCGCAACGAGCGCAACCCTTGATCTTAGTTGCCAGCAGGTGAAGCTGGGCACTCTAGGATGACTGCCGGTGACAAACCGGAGGAAGGTGGGGATGACGTCAAATCATCATGCCCCTTATGACCTGGGCTACACACGTGCTACAATGGATGGTACAAAGGGCTGCAAGACCGCGAGGTCAAGCCAATCCCATAAAACCATTCTCAGTTCGGATTGTAGGCTGCAACTCGCCTACATGAAGCTGGAATCGCTAGTAATCGCGGATCAGCATGCCGCGGTGAATACGTTCCCGGGCCTTGTACACACCGCCCGTCACACCACGAGAGTTTGTAACACCCGAAGTCGGTGGAGTAACCGTAAGGAGCTAGCCGCCTAAGGTGGGACAGATGATTGGGGTGAAGTCGTAACAAGGTAGCCGTATCGGAAGGTGCGGCTGGATCACCTCCTTTCTAAGGATTTTTACATGACGTACGTTTTGACACTTTGTTCAGTTTTGAGAGTTTAATCTCTCAATTATAGAAAGCACACTACTTTCTTCTTATTAGATAAGAAGAATTTTGGTTGCGATTGTTCTTTGAAAACTAGATAACAGTAATTGCTGAGGAAAAGTGAAACTTTTCTTTAATCAAATCAATAAATAACACAACATTATGTTGTACCATTTATTCGCTAATGGTTAAGTTAGAAAGGGCGCACGGTGAATGCCTTGGCACTAGGAGCCGATGAAGGACGGGACTAACACCGATATGCTTCGGGGAGCTGTAAGTGAGCTTTGATCCGGAGATTTCCGAATGGGGAAACCCACTGTTCGTAATGGAACAGTATCTTTATCTGAATACATAGGATATTGAAGGCAGACCCGGGGAACTGAAACATCTAAGTACCCGGAGGAAGAGAAAGCAAATGCGATTTCCTGAGTAGCGGCGAGCGAAACGGAATTAGCCCAAACCAAGAGGCTTGCCTCTTGGGGTTGTAGGACACTCTATACGGAGTTACAAAGGAACGAAGTAAATGAAGCGACCTGGAAAGGTCCGTCGAAGAAGGTAACAACCCTGTAGTTGAAACTTCGTTCCCTCTTGAGTGGATCCTGAGTACGGCGGAACACGTGAAATTCCGTCGGAAGCTGGGAGGACCATCTCCCAAGGCTAAATACTACCTAGTGACCGATAGTGAACCAGTACCGTGAGGGAAAGGTGAAAAGCACCCCGGAAGGGGAGTGAAAGAGATCCTGAAACCGTGTGCCTACAAGTAGTCAGAGCCCGTTAATGGGTGATGGCGTGCCTTTTGTAGAATGAACCGGCGAGTTACGATCCCGTGCGAGGTTAAGCTGAAGAGGCGGAGCCGCAGCGAAAGCGAGTCTGAATAGGGCGTTTAGTATGTGGTTGTAGACCCGAAACCAGGTGATCTACCCATGTCCAGGGTGAAGTCCAGGTAATACTGGATGGAGGCCCGAACCCACGTACGTTGAAAAGTGCGGGGATGAGGTGTGGGTAGCGGAGAAATTCCAATCGAACCTGGAGATAGCTGGTTCTCTCCGAAATAGCTTTAGGGCTAGCCTCATGTTGTGA
>NZ_DATCVJ010000954.1:0-4718 GCF_036566945.1 Chitinophaga sp.
CTCATACACTTACATGATATACTCCGCAGCATAATTTTTCCGGATGCTGTAACAAATCAGCAGCGTTTCCGTTTAACAGAGGAAGATTATCGTTTTTTGTATCAGTGTATGTCACAATATCCGGAGGAATCAACCGATCCGATATATGATCCGGAACAATATTACCAGGCATATACCCGGTTTTTGCTTTTTGGAGGGGAAAAAGACAGCCTGATACCGGCGCATATCAGGATATTCAATAAACCGGGATGGGCATACGGATTTTTGACTGATACCGCTTATATTGTGGATTTCGCCAACAATACCGAGTTCTTATTATCGGCCAGCATCTTTGTAAACACAAGCGGTATATTGGGAGACGACCAAAAAGCTTTTGAGGAAACAGGTAAACCCTTTCTCAAAGCATTAGGAGAAATAGTTTATGCAGCGGAGGTAGAGCGTAATAAAAAAGTATTGCCCGACCTTTCCCGCTTCAAATCAAACAAAAAAAACACAACTGATCAATAACACAATTAAAAAAACTGAGAGCAAAATGCTAACTAAGAAAAATCGCGTATGGGCCGCTGCAGCCCTGTTGACCGTGGCAGGTGGAATGACTTCCTGTTTGAAAAACAATAATGACATCACCCCTCAAAGGCAAACGGCCAAGGTACTCGTGTTGAATGTATCCAGCAATACTGTTCCCGCCAGTTTTTATGATAATGGCCAGAAAGTAAGTCAGGACGGTGCTACCATAGGCTTTAACTTCATGGCTCTCTATAGTGCTTTTGGTGGTGCGCATACCTTTGAACTGAGGAAAGCATCAGGAGACAGTGTGATTGTCAGCAGCAATGTTACCTTAGATTCTACCCTTTACTATACGCATATCATCTATAACAACCCGGCAAGATCTATCACCATTCTGAATGATCTGACAACCGCGAGTCAAACTAAAATCAATATCCGTTGCCTTAACCTGTCTCCCGCTCCTGCTGATAGTCTTGTAGATTTTTATATAGGCAATGAAAAGATAGACAGTAACCGTGCTTACATGGGGATGAGTGAACTGGCTTATGCTACCAAATTTACGCAGTTCACCAACTTCAGCGTTAACAACAGCATTTATGTTAAGAGAAAAGGTACGAATGAAGTACTGGCCAACAATAACACGTTAAAAACTATCGGTTATTTTAGCGCTGGTGGCGTATATACCATTTACTTCGCAGGTACTCCCGGCAGTACTGGTACTGACAAACTGATGGTGGATGCAGTTCCGAGCTACTATTAATAAATAATAAATTATCATCCATACAATGCAGAAGGGGCCGTGATTACGGCCCCTTCTGCATTGGTACGGCAGCCGGGGATCATCTTTCCATGTATTATCTACTTTTTTTCTGTAGGTTTGTTCCGGTACAATGTTAAGATATGAATCAACTAGCAGAAAGGCTGTCACGGATTTCCGAGCCTCAAACAATTAAAATGGCTAAACTCGGCCGCGAGTTGAAAGCCCAGGGTATAGACATCGTAGACCTCAGTATCGGAGAACCGGATTTTGATACCCCGGCGCATATCCGTGAAGCCGCCAAAAAGGCGATTGACGAAGGGTTTACCCACTATACACCGGTGGCTGGCTATGCAGACGTAAGACAGGCAGTAGTACACAAATTGAAGAGAGATAACGGTCTTGACTATACGCCGGAACAGATTGTTGTATCCACCGGCGCCAAGCAATGCCTGGCCAATGCGGTGCTGAGCATCGTAAATCCGGGCGATGAAGTGATCATCCCCACTCCCTACTGGGTTACTTATTCAGAACAGGTGAGCCTTTGCCAGGGCGAAGTCGTATTTGTTCCCTGCAGCATTGAAAACAATTATAAAATTACGCCGGAGCAGCTGGAAGCCGCTATCACGCCTAAAAGCAGGCTGTTTATGTTCTCTTCTCCCTGCAACCCTACCGGATCTGTATATTCGAAGGAAGAACTGGCAGGACTGGCCGCTGTATTTGCCAAACACCCGGAGATCTATATCATTTCCGATGAAATATATGAGTATATCAATTACGTTGGCAACCATGAAAGCATCGCACAATTTGGTGATCTGATCAACCGTACGATCATTATCAATGGCCTGAGTAAAGGATTTGCCATGACTGGCTGGCGTTTGGGCTATATGGCCGCACCACTGGATATCGCCAAAGCATGCGATAAAATTCAGAGCCAGTTTACTTCTGCGACCTGCTCTATCACACAGCGCGCAGCGATTACCGCGCTCACCGGCGATCTCACTACGGCGGTGGAAATGGTGGCTGAATTCAAAAAACGCCGTGCTTACATTCATGAAGCCCTGAAAACTATTCCCGGCTTAAAAGTGAATGATCCGGAAGGCGCCTTCTATATGTTTCCCGATGTAAGCGCATTCCTGAATAAATCATTTGAAGATTCTTATATTAAGAATGCAGATGACCTGTGCATGTATCTCCTTCATAAAGCACATGTATCTACCGTTACCGGCGGCGCTTTCCAGCAACCTAACTGTATCCGCCTGTCTTATGCCACCGGCATGGATAAGCTGGAAAAAGGGGTGGAAAGAATGAGAACCTGGCTGGCCAAATTGGCGTAAAAAAAATTACGAATTACGAATTACGAATTACGGAACCAGAGATATCCGCTAAGATCCATCGTAATTCGTAATTCGTAATTCGTAATTCGTAATTCGTAATTCGTATTTATATATAATATTATTATATATTTGTGTGCATAAAGCATTAAGATGGATGTGAATCTGACCAATCTCCTGTATGTGGCTATTGCCATTGGTGCAATAGCTATTGTATATCCGACCGTAAGAGATCTTTTCAAAAAAAATAAGCCGGAAGAGGCACCGGCAGAAGATAAACCTGTTGCTACCAACGCCGCAGTACTGCCTTTGCAGTTGCAGGCATATGAGCGGATGGCATTGTATGTAGACCGTATTACGCCGCAAAGCCTGATCGCGCGCATTTATCAGCCGGGCTTACTGGCCATGGACATGCAGATGGCGATGGTGCAGCATATCAAAGCGGAATACGAACATAATGTTACCCAGCAAATCTATGTATCTGCTATGACCTGGGAAGCCGTAAAAACCTTGAAAGAACAAACTATTTCCGTGATCAACCAGGTAGCCGTACAACTGGCGCCAGATGCCCCGGCAATGGAATTGAACAAACAAATACTGGAAGTCTTTTTACAAGCGGGCGAATCCCCTGCGGAGCTTACCTCCCAGATTATCAATGCGGAAGCAAAACGACTGATGCGATAATCATTTTGCGCGGATCACTTCGTCCAATAAATAACCTTTTCCGTTAAAAAGTATGTACAATGGTTTTGCCTCGTACCAGGGAACGCCGGCTGTATTGGCATGCACCTGAATATGCAGGTGCGGTTCTGTGCTAAAGCCGGAATTACCAACGCAGCCCAGGGGATCACCCTGTTTTACGTACTGGCCTTCCTTCACTACTACACTGCCCATTTTAAGATGGCCCATAAACACGTAGTAACCGGGCGTTTCCAGTAACACCTGGTTGGTGTTCTTTGGTCCCCGGTTCATGGATGGCGGAATATTGTCGGGGTTATTGCTGTAAGCCCTTACTACGAGGCCATCACAGGGTGCATATACCGTATCGCCGAAAATAGTATAATCTTCCAGGCGACGGGAAAATATTTTATTGGCGCGGCCACCGGTACTATTCAGTTTTACTATATCCATCGCATACACGGCGCCGCGTAAACTGAAATGGAATACATTGGTAGGCAGGCCTTTACCGCCTTGCAATACATAGTATTTACCGGTTTTGAAAGGAAGCGACAATTGCACGGTATCCGGTTTACCGGTAGTACCGGTAAAATAAAGGATACTGAGTAAAATGAAAACAGCGGATAGTATAACGTTGCTCCGCTTCTTCCACCGGGGTGTTGGTTTGGCAGCATGATCATGTTTTCGTAACACATATCCTGCGCAGCAGCCCAGTAGTAAACCGCCGAAAATATAACCGGAATAAATAGATAAATAGACCCAGGTGCCATACAAATAGAGAAACACTGCCATTGAAAGCCCCAGCAACAAATACGTGTAAGTTGCTGTCAACGGCCTGCTGCCGGCCTTCCATACCAGGTATAAACTATATAGCGCCAGCGCAAGGGTAACGCCTAATAAACAATAAATGATCATAATAGCCTGCCAACTTTCACACAAAATATCAATATTTTTCTCAGCGGCGAAGTACCATAATAATTATGTAACATTGCAACGCTAGTTTTAGATACTATGGAAAAGACCATTCAAACCGATTCGGGCATCGTTATAGCGCCGCTGTATACCCAGCCGGTGGCTATGGAAGAACAACCCGGCAGCTTTCCTTATACCAGGGGCATACACGCTACCATGTACCGCGATAAACTGTGGACCATGCGGCAATATGCCGGATTTAGTACAGCAGAGGAATCGAATAAACGTTATCACTACCTGTTAAGCCAGGGGGTAATGGGCCTGAGTGTGGCCTTTGATCTGCCCACGCAGATAGGCTATGACTCTGATCATCCTATGTCTGAGGGAGAAGTAGGTAAAGTGGGAGTGGCCATAGATTCACTCGAGGATATGGAAATACTGTTTAAAGATATTTCTCTGGAACAGATTTCTACTTCCATGACCATCAATGCCACCGGATTTATACTGCTGGCCTTTTATATTGCCCTTGC
>NZ_DATCVJ010000955.1:0-13827 GCF_036566945.1 Chitinophaga sp.
GCGATGGAATGGAACAGGGATCTGCAACAGCCTGTCTCCGCCATCCGTGCGAGGGAAGCCGGATTAACAGATAAACCGGATCGCGCTAAAGGAGTTGTAGCGTTTCCGGAACTGAGAAAAGGAAATATCGGATTGGTAGTAGCCACCCAGATAGGCCGCTACGTAGCGCCGGATAATCCCCTGCCGGGCTGGCATTCGCCGGAACAGGCATGGGCGCAGACCCAGGGGCAGCTATCCTGGTATAAGGCCATGGAAGAAGCCGGAGAACTGATCATGATCAAAGACCGGAAAGGACTGGAACAACATTTACTCCTCTGGAACGACGGAACCCCCAACGATAAAAAGCCTATTGGCTATATCCTCAGTCTGGAAGGCGCCGACTCCATCATTAATCTAAAATACCTGGAACGCGCCTATAATAAAGGATTGCGTGCCATAGGTCCTGCGCATTATGGCCCCGGGCGTTATGCCAACGGGACCGATGCCACCGGCCACCTGAATGAACAGGGCCGGCAGCTGATCAAAGAAATGGAGCAGCTGAATATGATCCTCGATGCCACCCACCTTTGTGACGATGCTTTCTGGGATGCCATGGAACTGTTTAATGGCGCCGTATGGGCCAGTCATAATAATTGCCGGGCACTGGTAAATCATAACCGGCAGTTCAGCGACGACATGATTAAAGTATTGATCCAGAAAGGCGCGGTAATCGGCGGCGCACTCGATGCCTGGATGATGGTGCCGGGATGGGTACGCGGACAATCTAACCCCGAAGCTATGGGCTGCAACCTGGAAAAAATGATCGATCACATGGATCATATCTGCCAGATTGCCGGCAATGCCCTGCACGTAGGCATTGGTACCGATCTGGATGGCGCCTTCGGTAAAGAGCAATGTCCTTACGACCTGGAAACCATTGCTGATATGCAAAAACTGCCGGACCTGCTCACTAAAAGAGGTTATAGTGCAACGGATATCGAAAACGTCATGCACGGCAACTGGCTGCGCTTCCTGCGTAAGGCGTGGAATGATTAGTGCGATTTTTTGTCTTTGTTCAGGATTATACTGATTTTGATGATTTTCAGGATTTTTGTTTTCAGGATTTTGGAAGATTAAAACCTGTTATCATCTACTAAAATCTTCTAATCCATCAAATCAAAAGAAAAAAATCATCCAAATCATCAAAATCAGTATAATCCTGAGCAAAGACAAAATTCGCTTTCATCCTGCGCAATAAAAACTTAATTTGCGCGCATGAATTTTCTCGAGGTCTCTAATATCAGTAAACAACAGCATGGCGCTTATATCCTGAAAGATGTCAGCTTTACACAACAGCAGTTTCAAAAAATTGTTATCGCGGGCGAAACCGGCTCCGGTAAGAGTTCCCTGATGAAAATTGTCGGCGGGATGGGGCAGGCCGATTCCGGCACCGTGATGTTTGAAGGGAAAAGAGTAAAGGGCGCGCTGGAAGTATTGATACCAGGACATCCCGGCACCGCTTACCTGTCGCAGCATTTTGAACTGCGGAATAATTACCGCGTAGAAGAAATTCTGTCGTATGCCAATAAGCTGACCGAAGAAGAAGCCGGAGAAATCTATGATGTCTGCAAAATTTCGCATCTCTTAAAAAGAAAAACAGATCAGTTATCGGGCGGAGAAAAACAACGCATCGCCATGGCGAGATTACTGATATCCTCTCCCAGACTGTTTTTGCTGGATGAACCCTACTCCAACCTGGACATGATCCATAAAAGTATCCTGAAAAATGTGATCAGCGATATGGGCGAACGCCTCGGCATTACCTGTATGCTGATTTCACATGATCCACAGGATATTCTCCCCTGGGCAGATGAAATACTGGTGATGAAAGATGGAGAAATTGTACAGCAGGGATCTCCCCAACAAATTTATAATCAGCCGGTGAATGAATATGTAGCCGGATTATTTGGTAAATATAACCTGATCACTCCCGGCAACGCCGCCATCCTGGAAGGATTGCCAGGCATTACCCTCAACGGTAAAAATATCTTTGTCCGCCCGGAAGATTTTAAAATCGTTCGTACAAAGAAAGATGCGATTAGTGGGAAGGTTCGGGAGCTCAACTTTTATGGTAGCTACCTCGAAGCAGAAGTAGAGTTAGGGACCACTTTACTGACCATCAAAACCACTGATACCCGTCTCAAAAAAGGTGCTGCGGTAAACGTAGGGGTGGCACCGGAAATGGTGTGGTACCTCTAAGCGTTTGTCCGCAATGGCGATCATGGCTTCATTCCCATGATACTTTTACCGGTAAACCCATGATAGGGTTTATTCTGCAGCATCACCCAGGTGCGGTCGTAGGATACGGCGTAGTGTACCACCACGATTATAGCCAACCACATGCTGAGTGACGGATGTCCCAGTTCCCTTAATCCATATACGGCCAGGCCAAACAATACCCATTCCAGCAGGAGCCTTGCGGGGCCAGGAATGGCTATAGGTGCTGGTTTGGGATCGTTAGGGATGCGGAAGTAACCCCACAATAGGGCCGCTGCCAGCGGCAAACCTGCTGCCAGCAAATAACGCAGCCCATCACTGCCCAGGCGCCAGCCCCAGCAACCAAGTACAATCAGCATGATGATTTCCAGCAGAAAACGAACGGTCAGATTGATAGGGTGGGTATTCATGGTGTGGTTTATTTTAAATTAGCTATTTTTCGACTAATTTAACGGCTTCGCGATAATTTAATTGTTATGAAAAAATCTTTGCTACTGCTAGGGCTGATATTACTACAGGTGAGTGGGTATTTATGGGCGCAATCGCCGGGACGGTATGAAAACGATGTGCATACCATTCAGCAATTCGATAAAATGTACGCACCACCGCCACATCCTATTTTGTTTGTAGGCAGTTCTTCCATCCGGAAATGGGATGACCTGGAACGGAATTTCAGTAAGTATGTAGTGCTGAACAGAGGCATTGGTGGCGCCGAAACGGATGATATCACCCACTATGCGAAGGATATCATTTTCCCCTATGCTCCACGCCAGATCGTAATATATGTAGGCGAAAATGATTTGCCGTCCGCTAAAGCCAATGCAGATACGTTGTTACAACGCTTCACGGTATTGTATGCTAAAATCAGGAATGAACTGCCCACCATACCACTGATTTATATTTCCATCAAACCCAGTCCGTCCAGAGCCGCATTTTTTGATAAGGCAAAGCAATCCAATGCCCTGATAAAAGCGTTTCTGGCAAAAGAAAAAAATACCGTGTTTGTAGACATCTACCCAAAAATGCTGGATAAAAATGGTGCTCCCCGCAAAGAATTATTCCTGGGAGATATGCTGCACATGAACAAACAAGGCTATGCCCTCTGGGAAAAAGCCATACAGCCCTACCTTTTACGCAATTAACAGGTGCTCCGCTGCAAAAGATGGGGTGAATAGAAAAAAAAGTATCTTGCCAACTGATTAATACATTTTTTATTACGCATGATACTGGATACACTGCAGAACGCCCATGTTTACTACCGCCTCGGCGTTAAATTTATCAAGGCATTTGAATACCTGTCACAAACAGACCTGGTAGCCCTGGAAAAAGGTAAATATGAAATCGATGGGACCAACATCTTCGCCATCGTAAACGAATATGATACCGTAGATGCTTCCACCGAACAGATGGAATCACATAAGAAGTATATTGACATTCAGTATATAGTGTCCGGATCGGAATTGATAGGACATGATTTTCTGCAGGAACAAAAGCCTTCAAAGGCATATGATGAAACAGCCGACTACCAGCTGTTTGCGGAAAATCCCATGTTCTTTTCCAGGTTGGAGAAAGGCATGTTCGCCATCTTCTTTCCTACAGATCTCCACATGCCTAATATCAAGGTGGGTGCGCCAATGCCGGTAAAGAAAATAGTGATAAAAATAGCAGTTAGCTGATAGTTCCTGGCATTCAGCGTTGCAGGTGCATGTTGCTGCAACGCTGAATGCTAACTTCCCTATTCCACTTATGTAATAGCTAATGCACGATGAACAGTGAGCAACCAAAATTATTTCACGGGCAGTTTGCCGCCGGTACCCCGGCTGATGAGGCAGGTGTGCAGGCACTTTTATGGAACCGCGTCCGTGAAAATGGACAAGATGCCCTGGTAGCCCTTTATGAATCACTGTATTTCAGTCTTGTTAATTATGGCGTCCGCAGCTGCGGAGATACAGATCTCACCAAAGATGCCATCAATGACATGTTCCTCGAAATATGGGATCAGCGGCATAAGCTCCCGGAAGTCAGTAATGTAAAGTCTTACCTGTTTACTTACCTGCGCCGCAAAATTTTCGCCGGCATCCGACAAACCAAAAAGTCCAGCGAAGCGGCAGGCACTTATGCCGATAGCAACGAACATCATGAACTGTCATATGAAGACTGTATTGTAGCGATCCAGACTTCTGAAGAAGTGAAACAGAAGATAAAACGCGCGATGGCCACGCTCACACCCCGACAGAAAGAATTAATACAACTCCGCTATTTTGATGGTCTTAGTATGGAAGAAGTAGGCAAACGGGCAGGCATCACCACCAAAACCGCCTACAACACCCTTGGCGCTGCCCTCAAAAGCTTGTCGGCGGAATTGGTCGTGTTGATATTGATCCGGTTTTTACGGTAAAAAACTTTTTTTGAAAAAAGTTTCCGTTTTCCTGGGAATAATTCCTGGTTTCTTACACTACATAGTATTAACAGTAACAATGGACCAAAATTTTAACGTCGCCGAAGACTTCCTGTTGGATGATTCTTTCCTACGCTACTGTATGGGCACCCATGAACAGGACATACAATACTGGGAGGAATGGATCAACAGCTATCCGGAAAAGCGCGCTGCTTTTGACCGGGCCCGGAGAACATTTGATGTTATCAACGGGCAACAGGGCCGGCTGGACGTGGAAGTGAACAAATTCAGGTCGCTGTTACAGGATCACATCGACCAATCCACTACCGTACATAATAAGGTGCGTCATCTGTACCGCTGGCGTGTAGCCGCGGCCGTATTGCTGCTTGTAGCAGGGGGAGCAGCCTGGTACCAGTTTGGCTACCGGCACACCGCTTCCTCCGCAAAGGCGCCGCTGGCGCAGCAGCAGGACGTATTACCCGGTGCTTCCAAAGCCCGGCTGTTGTTAGGCGATGGTACGGAAGTAGCCCTGGATGCTATTCAGGCCAATGGATTGAAAGAAAAAGATGGCACCCGTATTAATAATGATAAAGGTAAACTGGTATATAACGTTGCTGGTAATTCCAGCAATGAAATGATGTTCAATACCTTGTCTACCCCCAGAGGGGGAGAGTATCAGCTGGTATTACCCGACGGCACCAAAGTATGGCTGAACGCCGCTTCCTCTCTGCGATTCCCGACAAAATTTGCAGGTAAAGACAGAACAGTGTATCTCACCGGCGAAGCCTATTTCGATGTAGCACAAAATGCCGGACAACCTTTCCTGGTACAATTAAAAAATGGGTTGAAAGTAGCCGTGCTGGGTACCGCTTTCAATATAATGGCCTACGACGATGAAGCCGCAGTGAACACCACACTGGTAAGCGGAAAAGTTAAAGTAGCACAAATAAATGGCAGCAGCGTAGTATTGGCGCCTTCCCAACAGGCGCTGCTCCCAAAAGATAGTCAGGAGTTTGAAGTAAGCGACGCAGACATAGACAAAAATATTGCATGGAAAACAGGCATGTTCGAATTTGACGACGATGATATCACCACAGTTATGAGACAGCTGGCACGCTGGTACGATGTAAATGTAAAATTTAATGGCCCGGTGCCGGATAAGCACTACACCGGTTCTATACGTAAGCAGTCCACGTTATCCCAGGCGTTACACATTTTAAAAACGGCCGGGATACAATACACCATAGCAGGAAAGGAAATTATCGTTGAAGTGAAATAATAACACCAATATAAGGATGTAACAACCAGGATCTTCGTGTAATAATGCTTCAGGCAAAAAAAACCGGGAACGCGGCAACGTTCCCGGCTGAAATGTCTGGCGGGCATGTTATGCGCTTAATTTGACGTAAACAGCTTAACACTCACCAAAAACTTAACAAATCTATGCTATTTAGACATGCTGGCAAATACCCCAACAGTAGGGTATGGGCACAAATGCTGAAAGTTATGAAACTAGCTGCTTTCTTGCTATTGGTACTGGCTATGCAGGTAAGTGCAACCGGGTACTCGCAAAAATTAACCCTGAATATGCACAATGTCGCATTGTCTAAGGTATTCAGGGAAATCCGGAAACAAACCGGCTATACCTTTTTCTACAACACGGAGATGTTGGAGCAAACAGATAAAGTATCTGTTGCTGTAGTACAGGCCGACCTGGAATACGTGTTGGGCAAATGTTTGCTCAATAAAAAGCTCAATTACAGTATTGTTGATAACACCATTATCCTTTCTGTAAAAACAAAGGAACAAACGGAAGAGGCCCCGCAACCTGTGGCTAACATTTCCGTATTCGGCAAAATCACGGATGCAATTACCCAGGAACCACTCACCGGCGCCTCTGTAAAGCTGAAAGGCACTACGAAAGGGGCCAGCACAGATATGAAAGGTAACTATACCCTGCAACTGCCCGAAAACGGTGGGGTGTTGGTGATCTCTTTTATTGGTTATGAAACAGTAGAAAAATCCGTTTCACAGGCCGGTGCACTCGATATTGCCCTGAAACCTAAAGCTGTACAAACAGAGGAGCTGGTAGTAGTGGGCTATGGCACCCAGAAAAGAAAAGAAGTGACAGGTGCCGTGTCTTCTGTAAGAGTAAATACCATCAGCGCCAATGTATCCAGAAATATAGGTGCTGCCATCCAGGGCCGTGTGCCTGGCGTATCTGTAGAATCTTCCAACGGCGCCCCCGGAGCAGGTATGAAAATTACCATCCGTGGTATGAGCACACTCGGTAACAATGCCCCCCTGTTTATTGTGGATGGCGTTTTTGTAGGTAATATCGATGGGGTTAGTCCTAACGATGTAGAATCTATCGAGGTGCTGAAAGATGCTGCTACCGCCAGTATTTATGGTTCCCGTGCTGCCAATGGTGTAGTGATCGTTACCACCAAAGGTGGCCGTAAAGAATCTGCACCCAGACTGGAAGTAGATACCTGGTTTGGTATGCAAACCATCCCCAAAAAATTAAGTGTCCTCAACAGCGAACAGTGGACCAAATTAATGAGTGCCAATATCAGCGGAATTCCGGCATACGATAGCAAAACAGCCAATACCGACTGGCAGGACGCCATTTTCAGAAATGCCCTGATCAGCCGCACCAACGTGAACTTTAGCGGCGGCTCCCAAAACTTTACCTATAACTTATCCGGTGGCTACCTGAAAGAAGATGGCACCATCAAAAACACCAACTACTCCGCGGCCAATTTCAGGATTAAAACCATGTATGAGAAAGGAAGAATACGTGTAGGCGAAACCGTTATCATCAAAAGAGGTATTACCCGTAATAACCCCGGTGGCGGTGATGCAGTGCATGCCCTGATAGGCAGTGCGCTGATGATGCCTGCTACCGTACCTGTGTACGATGCTACCAATCCTTTGGGCGGCTATGGTAAAAGACCGGTTTTTATGAAGAATTTGTCTAACCCCGTAGCCCGTATCGACAACATCGATAATACCAACAGGGATCTTTCCCTGCTGGCCAATGCCTTTGTAGAAGTGAAGCTGATAGAAGGACTGAAATATAAATTCAACGTAGGTTTAACAGAATCACAAGGGGGTAACCGCCTTTATACCGGTGTGTTTGATGATGGCAACTCCGCGAATCCACTCCCGGATTTATCGCAGAGTTCCAGCACATCCAATTCCTGGCTGGCGGAAAATACCCTTAACTATACAAAGAAACTGGGTAAACATAACTTCGACGCATTAATAGGTTATACGGCGCAGAAAAATACCAGCTCTTCTTTCAGCGCATCCAGAGATGATTTGCCGGTAGGTACTTCAGTACTGTATGCAGGTTCGGCTTCTTCGCAGAAAAATGATGGCAGCGCCGGCGCGAGCAGCATCGTTTCCCGCTTCGCCCGCCTCATGTATTCGTACGATTCCCGCTACCTGTTCTCTGCTTCTGTAAGAAGAGATGGCTCTTCCCGTTTTGCTGCAGGATACCAGTATGGGTCTTTCCCATCTTTTTCTGCCGGCTGGAATGTACATAACGAACATTTCTTCTCCGGTATCAACCATATTGTAAATACTTTAAAATTCCGCGGCAGCTGGGGCGTATTGGGTAACCAGGAAATTGGAGACTACCTGACACAAAATACCATTACCACCGGTCTTAACTATGTACAAGGTGGTGTGTTATGGCCCGGCGCTACCGCCAGCGGATATGCTTCACCGTTAGATCTGTCATGGGAAGAAACCAAGATTACCAACGTGGGTGTGGATGCAGGTTTCCTGGATAACAAGTTATTCCTGATCTTCGATGTGTTCAACAAGAAAACCAATGGCGTACTGTTAAATGTACCGTTCCCGATTTCAGTGGGTAAAACCGGTTCTCCTACGCTCAATGCAGGCGTGATCCAGAATAAAGGATACGAAATTTCCCTGGAGTATACCGATAAGAAAGGAGAATTAAATTACAGGTTTGGATTTAACCTGGCACATACTGCCAACGAAATGATGGCGATCAACGTGGGTTCCGGCAGACAGGAATTTGGCGGCATCTCCAGAGCAAAAGTAGGGTACCCTATTGGTGCCTTCTTCCTGGTAAAAACAGACGGCATCTTTAACTCTAAAGAAGAAGTGCTGGCACATAGCAAAGACGGTAAACTCATTCAGCCTAACGCACAACCCGGAGATATTCGTTATATAGATTACAATAACGACGGTATCATCAACAACCAGGATGAGCAAAACCTGGGAAGTCCTTTTCCTACCCTGAACATGGGATTATCCGCTAACCTGTCATGGAAAGGCTTTGATATGGGCTTGTTCCTGGAAGCAGTAACCGGTAACAAAATTTATAATGGCAGAAGAATCTGGATGGACAAAATGAATGAAGTCACCAATTTTTCTACAGATGTATTAAATGCCTGGACGCCCACCAATCATTCGAATTTCCCACGATTCAGTTTAGCAGATCCTAATAATAACAATATGGAGAACACCGACAGATGGCTGGAAGATGGATCCTACCTGCGGTTTAAACGTTTGGAATTAGGATATAGCGTACCAAAATCACTGACCACAAAATGGGGTATAGAGAAAGTAAGGGTATTTGCCTCCGGCGAAAATCTGTTCACCATTACAAAGTATAAAGGCTATAACCCAGACTTAGGTGGCGATGCGTTGAAAAGAGGAATGGATAATTCATGGGATGCATATCCTTTGTCCCGCACCATTTTGCTTGGCCTGAACCTTACCTTTTAATCGTTTAACTGCATTACGTCATGAAAAAAACATTTAAATATATAAGTGCGCTCACCCTGGTACTGGCAACAGCCGCCGGCTGTAATGAGAAAGAATTTCTCAAACAAAAGGACCCACTCCATGTTACCGATGATAATTTCTGGAAAGATGAATCCAGCATCAGTGCTGCACTTGGCGCGAGTTACAGCCCGTTACGTTCTTCACTTTACGGATACTGGGGTTCTTTTGAAGGAATCCAGGATATTAATGCGCTGGGAGATGATATTTTTACCATTCCCGGAGAAGAAGCCAATACCTGGAAGGTGGCCACTTTTACCAACGACGAAAATAATGGTGACCTTAGCAGCATTTTTAGCAATACCTACAAATGTATCCATCGCGCCAACCTGTTGCTGACAAAGATTGCCGACGTTCCGATGAGTGACGGAAAAAAAGCACTCTATATTGCAGAAGCTAAATTCCTGCGCGGTCTTTCTTATTACATCCTGGCATCTAACTGGGGCGGTGTTCCACTGAGAACCAAGCCCATGGAAACAACCGACGATTATGCTACGCCCTGCGCCACCAAAGAACAGGTGTGGGAGCAGGTGGTAAAGGACCTGACAGAGGCAGCAGCCGGACTTCCGGTGAAACGTGATGCCAAAGAACTGGGCCGCGTAACCAGTGGCGCCGCCATTGCCTACCTGGGGAAAGCTTACATGTTCGTAGAGGATTATCCAAAAGCAGAAGCCACTTTTGAGCTGCTGAATAAAAGTCCTTATACCTACGACCTGGTAGCTAATTATGAAGATAATTTTACCGATGCAAATGAGAACAATATAGAATCCATTTTCGAATGGACCTTTGCTCCACTGGGAGATCAATACGGCGCCTGGAGCACCGAAACAGCGAATTCACCGATGTACAACTACCTGCCACAGTTTATAGGGCCCCCGGCCGGTGGTGGATGGTTTAAATATTTACCTTCCAACTACCTGGTAGATCAGTTTGTAAAAGAAAAACGCCCCGCTGGTGCAGATACCAAGTATGATAAAAGAATGTATGCTTCCCTGATGTGGAAACGATCCACATTGGGTGAACCAGATGTTACCTGGTATGAAGGACAATCCTTTGATGCACTCTGGAGTTCTGCGCTGTCGAAAATTGAACGCCTGACCACCAATGTGGCACTGGATACGGTAACATATGGCCGCTTCCTGATCAAGAAAGGTACCAGCGCATGGCGTAAAGTAGCCAACGCTGATAATTACTGGGGACCAACGCCTTCTACGGCCAATTACCGGGTAGTACGCTTTGCAGAAATATTATTGTTACAGGCGGAAGCCGCTGCACAAAATGGTCACCTCGACGTCGCTATTACCAATCTTGGCAGAATCAGGGCAAGAGCGGGTCTGGCCGTAAAAACAGCTGCCGACCTTCCCGGTAAAACACAAGTGCTCGCAGAAATTGAACACCAGAAATTACTGGAATTATTTTTCGAGCAAAACCGTATCTATGATCTGAAAAGATGGAATAAAGATGCCGCACAACTGTCAATAACATTGAAAGCACATCAGAAACAGGGTGCAGACGGTTTCCAGGCTAAACACTATGTGTTTCCAATACCTGCAGGAGAACTGAAATCTAATCCAAAAGCCACACAGAACGCGCTTTGGAAATAATATTTGTCTTAAGCAGGATTATACTGATTATACTGATTTTATGATGTTGTTTTTTAAATAATTCACTATCCGAAAACCCTGTTTTTTAATTGTCCTAACATCAAAAAAGAACATCCATGTCATCCAATTCATCGAAATAATAAAATCATCAAAATCAGTATAATCAGTATAATCAGTATAATCCTGCTAAAGACAATCGCCGAAGGCGATCACCTTCGCTAAACACCACACATGAAAAAGCAGTACCTCGTTTTACTCGCGTTCCTGATAGCATCCGTTGCCTGTCAGCATCCGCAAAAAAAAGCCCCGCTGCCTTACTGGCTGCAGGACGCTTTTAGCCTGGATAGTTTACAGCCGGAAAAAGTCCCTGCCCGTTTTAAAGACGGGTATATGCTGCTCAGCCAGCGCGACGAACCGGGTGTTTTATACCTGTTGAATGCACAGGGCGGTGTAGTATGGTATCACCAGGTGACGGGTACCGGATTTAAAACGGCGCACTTCACTACACACCAAACCTTGCTTTGTATTCTTGGTGACAAATCATATGCAACCAGCTATGGTAACCAGATCATGGAGTTATCCCTCACCGGCGATACGCTGTTGAACCTCCAAAAAGGCCAGGCGGATTTTATCGCCAATGCGCACCATGAAGTATTGCTGAATCCGGACAATAACATTGTGCTGTTAAACACCGTGGAACGGGTGATAGACCTCACTGCTCAGGGAGGCAGCGCAGGCGATACCGTACGTAGCGACGGGATCCTGGTGCTGGACCGCAAAGGGCATAAATTATGGGAGTGGACCGTATTCGATGCACTAAACCCGGCTGCCGATAAAGATATCCTCAGCAGTCGTATGGACTGGATGCATGCCAATAGCCTGAGCTACGATAAAGATGGTAATTACCTGATCTCTTTTTATAACAATGGACAGATCTGGAAAGTGGATGCCCACAGCGGCAAAGTCATCTGGAAGTTCGGTCGAAACGGGGATTTCAGCTTCCCGGATTCCGCAGCCTTCGATATGGGGCATGCCGTGCATATCAATGCAGAAAATGACCTGATGTTATTTGATAACGGAGTATCCCATCAACAATCGCAAACACTGGCCTTTCATCTGGACGAGGGCGCCAAAATAGCTACCGTCACACTTCGTACCCCCATTCCTGCTTACCTGTTCAACGACAGAATGGGCAGCGCTTACCTCGTAGATCACCAAACCATCTTACAATGTTGCTCCAGGAAAAATACCGTATTGCTAACAGACCGGCAAGGAACGCCCCTGTGGCGCCTTCGCTGTAATTTTATTCCCTACCGGGCGGAGTTTATTCCCAGGGAGCAATTGCCTTCTTTTATTGTTAATTAATTTTTAGGAAGATAAATACCGCTGCCACTTATGCTAAAGATACAGGATCTTGTTACCGGTGGTTTCCTGATGGCTACCGCTGCTATTGTTTTTTATTCCTGCCAGTCAAATGTAAAAGGCGCAGGAAAAGAGGAAAAAAAAGAGCCGGTAGTAACGGCCTTGCTGCCGATTGTAGATTCGGCGGCTATTCCCAACGATAAATATGGAGAGGCTGTCAGGTATGGGCAGGAGCTGATGTACAATACCGCCTACTACATAGGTCCGGAAGGCATTAATGGCAAATACCTGGGCAATAAAATGAATTGTACTAACTGTCATCAGCAGGGCGGCACTAAGCCGTTTTCTTTTAACCTGATGCTATCGCACGAACATTATCCGCAGTATCGCGCCAGAGAAGGGCATGTACTCACGCTGGCGGAAAGGGTCAATAATTGTGTTACCCGGCCGCATAATGGCCGCCCGCTGCCGCTGGATAGTAAAGAGATGGTGGCTTTCCTGTCTTATTTCAGGTGGATCAATAGCTTTGTGCCGAAAGACAAAGCTTCCAAAGGCGTCAAAAATCTGGAGGTCACTCTGCCGGATGTTGCCGCCAGCCCTGAACGTGGCGAAAAATTATACGTACAACATTGTGCCCGCTGCCATGGCACGGAAGGAGAGGGGCAGTTGCGCAATGATAACATTACTTATACCTATCCGCCGTTATGGGGCCGGTATGGCTATCAGCCCGGTTCCAGCATGCACCGGGTCATTAAACAGGCGCAGTGGTTAAAAGCCAATATGCCTTATGATAAGGCTACCTGGGATAAACCTTTCCTCTCGGATGCGGAAGCCATGGATATTGCGGCTTTCGTGAATGACGACAGCAGGCATCCGCGCCCCGATGTGAAAAATTTCGACTACCCCCATGTGGAAGAAAAGGCAATAGACTACGATAAAGGCCCTTTTGCAGACACATTTTCCACGGACCAGCATAAGTATGGACCTTACCTGCCGGTGATCGGTTATTGGGAAAATAAAGGCTGGAAACCAGCTTACTGATTTGTGCTATAAAAAACAGAACATATTTCCTAGATTTAGGAATGCGTTCTGTTTTACTTACTTTTTTACTGATGCAGGTCTTTGGCTGCATAATGGCTCAACCACTACGTGTAGCCGTGGCCGGTGTGTCTCACGGACATGCTGCCTTTATATTAGGTCGCCCCGACAAAGGAGATATCCAGATTGTTGGCATCTATGAGCCGGACGTTGCATTGGCGAAGCTCCGGGCCAAACAATACCATCTTCCTGAAAATTTATTCTATACCCGGCTCGATCAAATGCTGGATGCGGTAAAGCCAGCAGCCGTGCTGGCCTTTGGCTCCATCAAAGCACACCGGGAAG
>NZ_DATCVJ010000956.1:0-15817 GCF_036566945.1 Chitinophaga sp.
TAATATGATCCGCTTCCATAATCACATCGGGATCATGTTCTACCACCAGCACAGTATTGCCTTTATCGCGCAACCGCTGCATCAGCACATTCAGCTGATGCACATCCCGTGCATGCAGCCCGCTGCTGGGTTCATCAAAAATGTACAACATATCACTCAGACTGCTGCCCAGGTGTCGTACCATTTTTACCCGCTGCGACTCTCCCCCCGATAATGTCGATGTTTCGCGGTTCAGACTCAGATAGCCCAACCCTATTTCTATTAAATGGGTGAGTCTTTCAACGATGGCCGCTACCATCGTTACGGCAACTGGTGATTTAATCCGGGCGATTTCTTTTACCAGATCATCCACCTGCAAGGCCGCATAGTCTGCAATATTTTTGCCGTGAATTTCTGCACGCAGTACTTTTTTATTTAATCGTGCACCCTTGCATGCAGGACACACGCCTTTGGTGACCACTTGTTTAAGTGCCGGCTGCAACGTCTTTTTATTTTCTGCCGCTTCCTTACCCAGGAATCTTTTTGTAAACCGTGGAATCACGCCTTCATATTTCGCAGAGGGCCACCATCCCGATTTTGGATGAGGCGGTTTAATCTCCTCCTGGTATAATAATAAATCCCATTCCGCTTTCGTGTATTGCCCCAGCTTTTTATTGTTGTCAAAATACCCCGACAATACAAAACGTTTCCACAGGGCAGTGCCTACATCAAACGATGGGAACAGAATAGCACCTTCATTCAGCGATTTGTTGCGATCAAACAGTCTTTCCTCGTCAATAGCCGTTACCGTGCCCAGGCCATCACAAACAGGACACATCCCTTCGGGATGATTAAAAGAAAAAACATTGGAATAGCCTGCAAATGGCTTTGCGATCCGGGAAAACAATAACCGCAGCAGCGAATAAATATCCGTAATCGTTCCTACAGTGGAGCGGGCATTCCCCCTTATGGGCTTTTGATCCACAATAATAGCCGGACTCAGGTTTTCCATTAAATCGGCATCCGGTTGCCCATAATGTGGCAGCCGATGCCGGATAAAGCTGCTGAATGTTTCGTTTAACTGTCGCTGTGCTTCCGCAGCAATGGTATCAAATACCAGCGAGGATTTACCGGAACCAGATACACCGGTTAACACAGTAATTTGTTTCTTCGGAATATAAACATTGATATTTTTCAGGTTGTTTTCCCTGGCCCCTTTTATAATAATTCCGTTATGCTTGCTACTGTTCATACGCAGAAAAATTAAATGGTTAACGATGCCAACAAACAGCAATTATTACGCCCGATTGATACAGACTTAACAGCCTCCCCTAACTTTGTGGCCTATACGACCAGTAAACATGCCACTTTAGGTATTATGAAAACGGCCGCGCTGGAAGCAGCTCCCAGAAAGATCCGGGTAAACTCCATACATCCGTCACCGGTAGATAACAGAATGATGCGTTCTATCGAAGAAGGATATGAACCTGGCAAGGGCGCTGATGCACAGAAAGCTTTCGCCGCCAGCATTCCATTAGGCAGATATGCTGCCCCGCTTGAAATCAGCAAACTGGTGTTGTTCCTGGGTTCTGACGATAGTCAGTTTATTACCGGCACACAGTATGTAATTGATGGTGGCCAAACCATAAAATAGTTTTATAGCCGATCCAATGATGAAAGCGACTTCCCCTGAAAAGGAAGTCGCTTCTTTTTAGTGTTATTTATGCTATCCCAAACTCCGGTGCATATACGACAACGCCGGAGATATGATCCAATGCACCGGCTACTAATTCCAACACCATAAAATTGGCATCCGGCACCTCCATTGGCGCCCTGATATTCCATTTGACTGCTGGCATGAATCCAAATTTCGGATAATAATGTTCGTGGCCTAAAACAATAACAGCCTTATAACCCATTTCCCTGGCTACTTCCAATCCTTTCCTGATTAAGGATCCGCCAATGCCCATGCTTTGATACGCTGGCAATACCGCTACCGGCGCCAACGCCAATATGCCCGACAGCAGCGCCTCACCGGATTTAATCTGCAGCCTTGTAAACAAAATATGTCCTACTATCTGGTGATCTATTTCGGCCACTAAGGATAACCCCGGAATAAATGCAGCTCCTGCACGCAGCTGGTCTACCAGCGTCGCTTCTTCTTCCCGCTGAAAGGCGGCGGCTTCAACTTCAAAAATAGTGGTGATGTCTCCCGCAGTTTCGGGACGTATATGGATGGATGTCATGCGACTAAAATTTAGAATACCAATATGCGCTTCAGCAAAACCCAACCAATGAAGGTTCAGCTTCTCCAGCGTATATATTAAATAAAACAGTAAATCCCTTTCACCGTATGGGAAAGAGCGCGCCAGGAAAGTGGCTGTGCAGTGGTATTTTAGACAATAGCCATTTTGCTAAGGTAAGAAAAAATAGAAAAAAAAAGACCGGCTAACAGCCAGTCCTTAAAATGTATGCTATCATGTTAATCATCTCCTCCTGCCAACTCTTTATGGTTTCTTCACCGGCGCCAGGTTCTTGATACTAATATTCCTGAAATCCACTGGCTGGCCTTCGCTCTGCAAGGCAATAAACCCTTCCGACAATAGTTTGCCGTCAATTTTAACAGCAGGATCGTAGTTGTTTACCACGCCGCCACCAATCTGTGGTTTGGAGTATTGCAACACCGTATCTCCGTTGATGATATGCGTGATCAGAGAATCACCCAGCACAATGAGTTCTCCACGTACCCACTGCTCGCCATCATAGGTTTTGGAGGTAGACTCCAGGCAGTGTTGCGGTTCTATTTGCCCTTTATACACCACGTTGGTTCCCGGTGAGCACATATTTCCCGTCGGTCTGGGTTTGCCATCGCCTAAACCACCCAGCAACTGCATCTCCACTGAAATAGGCCAATCCTGTTCTTTAGGCATGGTACGCGGGTCCTGCGAATGAAACATGACGCCACTGTTCATCAGTGTATATTCAGGAGCGGTCGGGCACCATTTGCCGACAAGCCGGTATTCAAATTTCAGATGATAATACGAATAGGGCTGCTTGTAATACAGGTGGCCAAACTGCTCATTAAAATTCCCGTACTGATCATAACGCACTTTAATGATGCCATCTTCTACGCGGAAGGTATTGCCGAAATTTTCGCCTACTTCATGGTGATGAATTTTTACTATCCAGTCGTTGATATCCTTACCATTAAAAAGGGAGACCCATCCCCCATTTTTATCTTGTGAAGCCGTGCCGGTCTTCGGAACATGGGCACAGGAAAGGCAGCTGGCAGACAACGCCAGCATCAGCATCATACGGGAAAAACAGTACTTTATCATATTAAAACGCAGTTATGAGTGTAAATCAGCGTACAAAATACCTTTTTAATACAAAGAATAAAAGGGTTTATTTATTCCTATATTTGGCCCCGTTCAAATTGGAATATATTGATGAATAAGCTGGTATTATCGACTGCCCTTTGTTTGTTATCCTTAAAGATGAGTGCCCAGGATATCAATGAAAATCTGCGAAAACAACATTTATCTGTGCGTGGCGCCATTACTACAAAGGACTGGATCCTGCGCGGGCCAGTGAAATCCCTGAAAGAATGTACTTACGGGTATGGACCTACCGGACAAAAAGAAACTACCTATTACTGCAACAATACCGATTATAGCACCGCCGGACTATTATTAAAACAAAGCTATTACAACAACAAAGAAAAAAACACCACCGATAGCAGGTATTACTATTCCAACAATCACCTGGACAGCATCACCGGCTTTCAGAAAAAGGTATATCAGTACGATGAACATGACAAGCTGGAGAAAATAATTTCTTATGGCTTCTATGATGAAAACAGGAATACCATGGTGATGGAAGAAGTGTTCGGGTATGATAAAAAGGGAATGATTGTCAAAAGCACGCAAACGGTACTCCCCGACAAAACCGTTACCCACTTCAATTACGCTTATAATAAAAACGGTGATTTAACGGAACATCACCTGGTAACAGATGGAAACGACATCCTGTATGTAAATGAATTTGATACCAAAGGGCCCTCGTACAGAACAAAAATCATTTACGCGAAAGCACCTGATAACAATAGCTTCAGCAGTGTGGAGATCAATAAGCAGGGAGATATTTCTGCCATGACCAGCAGTCAAAAAAACAAAGCCACGCTGCGTACTTATCAATATGAATACGATGCACAGGGCAACTGGTTTAAACAAACCGTTACGGAAAATGGGCAATTGAGATATAGCATTGTGCGTACGATCAGCTACTATCCAACAGGCAGTGGCGATGTAATTACCACTGCTGCACCGGATATGCCGGTGGTGAAGCCGCCATTGATGCCTGCCGAAGTAGTCGATTCCTTTGTGGCAGCGCTCAACCAACGACAGTATGCCCGCGCATATGCGTATTGTACCGGCGGCCGCTGGGGCACGGTGGCACAGTTTTCCAGCGTCAATATGTATGGGGGCATCACCGCCGCCAGGATGCTGGAATCTCCCCTGGCTCCGCTGCTGACCGGTCAGCCCAACGTGGATATAGCGGCCACGGTATATGTAGAAGATCCTGTCAATGGCAGCGGCACTTTTGTACAACAGTTTCAGCTACAGAAAAAAGATAGTGGATGGAAAATTGCCGGCATCAAATTAATCAGCAGTACCCGTCCTTCCGATAACTGGAGCCTGAACGTACCTGCTCAACCTGATCTGACCAGAGAAAAGGTGATCCGTCTGGCAAGCGCCGTATACGATACTGTTTCTTTGGTAGCGGACATCGGTGACGGAAAAGACAGCATTAACCGGGAGTTGGACACCCTCCGCTTTTTCAAAGATGACAAGACCCTTTATTGTGTAGCGGTATTTGCCAACCAGGGGCCACAATTCGGCGCGTCTACCGGCTGGTGCGATATGCTGCTCTTCGCCAAAACCGGCAATAAATGGCAGCTGCAAACCTTCCTGTTAAATGCCGGCGGCGGCGGCATGTACGGCTACTCCGGCCGCTTCGGCAAACTATTGCGTATGGGCGACGAACACGTGGCGATTGTACTCAAAGGAGGACTTACCCATATGGGCGAAAACGTATCCTGGTCGGATATTGTGGCCTTCCATCGGGGGAAACTGCAACCTGTTGCCCATATCACCACCGACTATGACTACGATAATGGCAGTGGCAGCAACGCCCGGTGCTATGAAGTCAAATACAGGTTTGAACGAAATGGTAAACCGGTATACGATCTCCTGCTGGAGAGATATCGTTGCGACAGTAAAGTACCTGTAGGAAAAGCCGCGGTAACTTACGCCAATGGATATACGCTGCCGGAATTATTTAATGAATCGAATTGAGGTATGGTGCGGTTGTATCTATACAACCGCACCGCCGCTTTCACAGTAGCATCATCACTACGTAGGTGCGTAGCCGTTACACCGACTTTCCATTTTTATAATACTCGTGCTGAATTCCTTCCAGCAGGTCCTGTGTACCTATGGGCCTGTCTTCCGACAATGCACGGATAGACGCAGACTGTACAATATTCAGTATAGACGCTCCCGTTAGTTCATACTTTCTGGCAAAATCCGGGAGATTGATATCTTCGCTCCAGGGGATATCTGCCGGCATCGTATTATTCCACAGCACCAGGCTTTCCTGTTCGTTTGGTGCGTTGAAAGGTACTACCGCCTGGAACCGGCGGATAAATGCCTGGTCCATATTATTGCGGAAGTTGGTGGCCAGGATCACCAGTCCGGGATGTTCTTCTATTTTTTGCAGCAGGTAAGATACTTCCTGATTGGCAAAACGATCGTGCGCCGATTGTACATTGGTACGTTTGCCGAATAATGCATCTGCCTCATCAAAAAACAGGATCCAGTCTTCCGCCCGGTCAAAAATCTGCTGCAGGTTTTTCTCTGTTTCCCCTATATATTTCGATACTACCAGCGACAAATCGATGCGGTACACATCCAGCCCGAATTGCTTGCCGAGCAAACTGGCCGTTAATGTTTTTCCTGTTCCCGGCGGGCCGTAGAAGAGGGCGCGGTAGCCTGGTTTGGTTCGGCGTCCCAGGTTGGCATCCGACTCTATGCGGCCATGAAATTTGAGCCAGTGACGGATCATCTTCAGCTCACGATCGGTTTGACGGGAGATCACAATATCATTCCATTCCATTTTTGTTTCCAGCAAAGTAGCCGGAAAATTAGACCCAAAGGAAGGCCGCCATTTTCTGCCGGTAAGGAATTCCGCCAGTCTGGATTGAGACAGCAGCAAGCGCCCGCTCATTTCCGGTTCGCCTTCCCGCATGTCTTCCAGTGTAATAATGCCCAGTTGAAAAATAGTGGGACGCATCACCTCAGCACCATTTATTTTTCCACCATACACCTCTCCTTTCAGCCAGGACGAATAATGCAGGCGCATATCCATGTTCATGCCTGCCAGCAGGAAAAGGGCCGTTTCTCCCGTAGGAATGATCCCGCGGTAGTTAGTGCCCTTTATACCACCAAACTCCGGGAAATCGCCTCCTTTGGGCATGTATTGCCGGATCAGCGAAGTGAAGAGATCCGGATGGGCATGCGGAGAAATGGCCAGCATCAGTGTAATATATTCTTCAATAGAGAGATGATGATCGATCACATATCTCGCCAGCGGAGAGTCGTCGTCCGTTAATTCGAATGCCGGCTGCACAAAATCTGCCTGTTTACCAAAATAATGGTCCAGTCGGGCGGCGGCCACTTTCAGCAACACCGACATCGATGCTGCCAGGAAAGATTGCCCAACTACGCCGGGTACGGTGGATGCTGTTGTTTCCTCCGGTGCGGAGACGCTTTCTTTTTTCTTCCAGTACATAATCTTAATTTTTCAGGGTCATCAAGGTGTACAGGCCGCATCTTTGGTGCCTGTACAATCCACTGCTTTATTGTTGGCAGCATCCAGTTTAGCCATGTATTCCGCTACTTTCTCCGTGTACTTATCACCTGCTGCCACAAACTTGTCGACGGTTTGTCCTACCGCGCCGCCAAAAGAAGGTACTTTATGTTTGGCCAGGTAGCTGAATACAAAAGAGCCATGACTGCCTTCATGAAAGCGCAGCGTCGTGTGTCCGGCTTTCTTATCCTTTTTGGTGGTACCACGTCCGTACACGGAGGTAGACTTAGTATCCGCGCCGGGTTTATAGGTTGTCTGAATAGTAATTTCCAGTGTAGCCTTGCCGATAATCTTTGATATCTTATCGCCTTTAGATTCGTAAGAAGGGCCACCTGCCACGTAAGACACGTTCGTCATGGCAGATTTCCCCGGCGGCACTTCGCCTATGATATCCGGCAGGATGATCACTTTCACTTTACCTACCTTTCCCGAAGCATCTACCACAGCGCCGGTAGCATCGGTATTTGTTTTCATTTTTTTGGGTACAGGGGTAGAAATTTCCGGTACATCCTTTTTTTGTACAATACTGAGTTCCTGCCCCTGCTGTTGTACCACATGCGTTAATTCATGCGCCAGCAGCCATTTACCTTCTTTGGTGCCGGGGTTGTATTTGTCTTTGTTGAAATAAATTTCCCCACCATAAGTAAATGCCTGCGCCTGTAGTTGTGCAGCAGCGGCTTGTGCTTCGGTGCCGGTATGAATGCGCACCTTCCCGAAATCGTACCCGAAGCTGCCCGACATTTCTGCGGCGGTATTGGTGGGTAGCGTGCTGCCACCTCCCTTAGACACCGGCCTGACTGCGGCTCCTGCGCCAGGTGCCGGTGCAGCACCGCCTTCTTTTTTGGTGGCAATGCCCACCCTGTCATCGCGCTGATCCAGGGTGTGGGAATCTATCGACGCGCGTTGTACTACTTTATCGGCCATTTTATCGGCTTCCTGCTCCTGCGGATCTCCGGGCGTGCTCACTGTTAGTTTGGTTTGTGGTTTCGGGCCCGGCGGAAAAAACTGTGTATTACCTTCCAGCGCTTCATGCGATGGCTCTGCCGAAATAAATTGCTGTGCCGCCGGCCTTCCTTCCCCTTTAGTCTTTCTGCGGCGCAGTTGTTTTTTTACAGCCATGGTATTAATATTTAGAGAGATGTTGAATTTCTTTTTTCACGAAATAATCGGCCGTGATCCCCATATCCTCGCGCATGGCCAGCAGCAGGTTTTGCCTGGCCACCGCCGATGCCATTCCATGCACGCCATCTGTGGCTGCCGCCAACTGCAGCTCCCGAAATGCTTTGATTACTTTAGCCGATGCGATAAGGCCCAACTGTACCTCCAGTTCCCGAAAATCCAGGTTTACTTTTTCACGCTGCTCCGCGGCCAGTTCATCTACGACAGACTGCCAGGCATCCAGGCATTTTTCGTATAGGTCTGCCCGGCAGGTGAACTGTTTTCCTTTCAGGATTTTATCGCCATGAGTACTGATCGCATTGCTGAGAATGAAAGCGCAAATAATACCCACTGCGGCAAAGATGATCACCATGGCTCGCGTTCCGGGTTCCAACCCCAGTTGTTCCTGCCGCAACAACAGGTATCCCTGCCATACCACCCAGATCATCACGGTGAGTGTAAGTAATGCCAGTAACATTTGAATGAAGCTTCGCATAGATTTATGTTGTGTATAGTTTTATATATGTTGGAGCCAGTATAACATTTAACTTATCCCGTTCTCTTTTACTGAATACAAACTTGCCATTCAGTTTATACTCGATGAGTTGCTGGTAAGACGCAAACCTTACGCCACCGCGATCTTTCATGATCTTAACAATCGCCTTGGCCCAATCCTCTGTCATGTTATCAATTCCTTTCTCTATCTTTTTAGCACTGCCGGAATCCAGGTAAACAGGGTCTTTCGTCCGTTCCGTTAAATAATAGGATTCTGGCCGCTGATCGACTTTATTATCGATCGTTTTAGTGACTATTTTCGTTTGTTTCACTGTAGCAGGATCTACATATAATGCCGTGCAACTAAGTGAGGATGGTACATTCCGCTCATCCTTCCGAATGGAAAGAATCTCCTTCAAATCTTCTCCCGGCGGTATTTTGGCGGCTTCGGATGCTGACCATGGGGATGGTGTCGTCAGGTTATAAGTAGGTTTCACCAGGTAGTCTACCATTAAACCACTTTCCACTGCTTTTTTCACATTCTGCTCTACCATGTCACGATGAGTAGCATTTGCCTTTCCGGTCAGCGGCGTCAGGTTTCTGTAGTCATCCCCGCTTCCTCCCACTTGTTGATTTAACAAATGCCCGAGTATATAGTATGGACCACTATCTTTCCTGCGCCGTTTCATATTTTTATAGGAGGCAGGCGCCATGCCCTGATTCGGTTCTGTGCCTACCAGCTTGCTCTTCTTCGTCAGTTTCTTTGTATGCATTTCCGTACCGAATTGAGTCGTTGGATTAAGGGCACCAAACGTCAGTTCCGGGTCAATAAATCCAACGATATCTTTCTTGAACAGAGGCCCCATGATAACGCTTAGTTGATCCATCAGTGCCCTGATCTCTTTTTCTTTGTCTTCCGCTGTATATTTAGTTGTTTCTTTCTTCTTTTCAACGGCCGTAATCTGGTCATATTTCTTTTTTGCTTTGTCTTTTCTGGCCTGCATTTTCTTTCCTTCCGGACTGCGTGGTTTATCCACTACAATGGCAGCCAGCCAATTGTCAAACTTCATAGGGGTACTCTGTACCATCAGCTGCGCACTTGTTTCAGAACCGGCAAAAGAGATGGTATGCATTTCACCATCTTCGGCTTTAAACTCTTTACGGAGTCCGAGCCATCCCAGTACTTTATTCAGTGCCGCTTTACCGGCTTTGAGGATCGTATCTATAACGCTGAGCGCTCCGTTGATCAGCCAGTCTATAGCATCATCTACTTTTTTGCGGCCTGCGGTCACTATATCTTTGATCTTATCTCCTACTGGTCCAATAATTACTTCTACCGAAAATCCTATTACCACCGGTACCGCCTTGGCCAGTACTTCTTCAAAAGCGACCTGGGCATGTTCCAGCTTTCCGCCAATGATTTCTGCCAGGTTATCCATGGCCTGATTTGCCAGATTGAGCATCTTGTTTACATAGGCAATACCCGTCTTCATGGTATCATACACCAGGATCAGCGTATTGATGGTAGCACCTATTCCCAGCGGATCAGCGCTGGTGGCCAGGCGTTTCATAATTTCAGCAGATATTTTTTCCGACACCCAACTCACGATGCCACTGATAACCATATCTGTGAGATCGTCCAGCTTTGCTTTGGCTTTGCGAAGCAATCCTTCTGCGCCTTCTTTAATCCAAACAGTTACCCATTCCAGGGCGCCCGTCAACACATCCTGCATTTTCCGCATTTTCGCTACGCGCTCCTTGCCTATCTTTGGATTCTCCTCCATGCGTTTGTAAACATTCTCCATGTTGATGCCGAAGAGATCCAACACGTATCCCAGTATATTACGGAGGGAAAAATCGGCCGGAGGTGCTACCGCCACGGCTCCTTTCACTTCGCCAAACAACCATTCCAGTGCGCCATGCAGCATATGTGTGCCCAGGTTATCGTAGAAGCGGACAAATCCTCCTTTGATGACATTCCATACATTTTTCAGGAACTCACCCGGTTTTTTGATGATGTCGGAGAAGTTGTGCGCGGCCTTGGCAATTACGGCTGTTACGAGCGTAGGATCGATGCCTATTAAACTCAGCAGGTTTCGGAAGAACGTCCAGAGGCCCCGTGCCAGCTTACCATCCACAAACACCTGTTTTATAACGGTGAGGGCGGCGGCTTTGATCTGTGGCCATTTTTCTTTCAGGTCAATGAATTCGGCAATCACCGGGATCTTTTTCAGGATCACTTCCGTGAGCCAATCCATAACAGGATCTTTGATACACTTGGGCACCAGGGCAAAAGGTCCGAGGATGAAGTCTCCCAGGTAGCCGAGCAGATTGCCGGCTGCATCCACCAATTTCAGGAGCATGTCTATTACGCGCTGCATAAATGCACGCACGTCTTCCATACCGGCATAAATACGTTCAAAGATCCATACCACTTTATCTTCCGCCCAGTTTTTGAGGCTGTCGATGGCTCTGGGCACCCAGCTCACGAGCGAATACACGGGGCTGAGATACTCATTGCTTTGTAAGCCGCTGAAAAAGCTATTTACGTTAACGGCTATATTATTTACTTTCTCCAGTACCCATTGGCCGGCGGCGATGATAGTGACTTTAATCCGGTCGATCGATTTATTGAGGGCTGGCAGCAATACATCCCGCAGGGTCATTTGTTTGTTGGCTACGGCATCGTCGTCGTTGCCCATGGCGGTGGCGGTATCCGCAACTTTATCCAGCCATTGGGTGGCATCCTCCTGCATTTTGCGGATGGCATCCATATTGATCATGGCGCCAATACCGCTGATCACCGCCTGTATGGGTTCTATCACCGGACGTAACTGCATCTTGACAAACTCCCAGACAGCATTCAGTTTAGCCCATACAAAGTCCATAAAGCCACCTTCGTCGGAGCTTTCTATGCCCAGTTTCTTACAGATCCATTCCCAGGCAGTGCGGTAAGGTTGAATAAGGATGGCATCAAATTTATTCCAGATCCACCTGCCAAAATCTTTGATGCGGTCCCACACTTTACCCGCAAAAGCCGTGACCTTATCAATGGCGGGCGCCATGTAGGTATCCCAGATTTTATTGAGCCATTGTCGCAGGGGCTCTATGGTCTCCATGAGTTTATCCCATACCGCGCCGGCAATTGCTTTCACGACTGTAGAAAGCAGGTTCAGCGCAGCAAACAGCGGCTTACAATCTCCTTTGGACAAGCCATCGAGGATAGCGGGCAACTGATTTTTCAGGTGGATAAAAATCTGGATGATGAGCATAAACTGCTCATCAGAAAAGCCGAGTCCATTGAACAGTTCACGGAAGAGGCCAAACAGGGCGTTTTTAATATAGCCCAAAACCCCTTGCGTTTTTATGTCTTTATAGAACTCGAAAATATCTGCCGGCAAATGTGATTCCAATACAGATTCTGCGCCACTGAGCAACATATCTGTCCACGAGGTTTCTTTCTCCTCTCCATTTTCCTCATCACGTTGCACGGTTTTGGCAGCGCCCTGTTGCACGGTATGCGTCAATTCATGCGCCAGCAGGAAACGGCCAGTGGTCGATTCCGGCTGGTATTTATTTTCTCCGAAATAAATGTGATGCTGGTAAGCAAATGCCTGTGCACCGATTTCTTTACTCAGAGAAGCTGCTTCTGTTCCGGTGTGAATACGAACGGCGCTGAAATCGGCCTGGAAAGCACTTTCCATATTTCCCCGTACCGGCTCTGGCAGCGGACTTCCTGACTCGCTTGTTTTCAGGCGGGCGGAAAAACTATCACTGGTACGAAAACTGCCATCTCCGGCCCTCTGCAATCCTTTTATAGGTTTGGTGAGGATTTCTTCTCCTTCTTCTTCACTCCGTTGAACATTGTTATTGGTATTGCCATTACCTTCCGGTCGGCTACCACCACCGCCGGTAAAAGATAATTGCGGCATGCGCAATACTTTCTCCGCCATACGGTCGGCTTCTATTTCCTGTGGATCATCCGGCTTGCCTACTTTCAGACTGGCTTGTACAGGTAAGGGTGCTTCATCAGATTTGGTATGGAGTTTTTCCATTCCTTCACAATCCGCACATTTTGCCTGCACGGATTCTTCTTCTTCCGCAGCGCGTTGCACGGGTGCTTCGGTTTCCTCCGGCGCTTTGCGCTTTATTTCTTCTTCATGTTCGCATTCCGCGCATTTTGCCTGCACAGATTCTTCCTCAGCTCGTTGTACGGGCGTCCCGGATTCCTCCGGCGCTTTACGTTTTATTTCCTCTTCGTGTTCGCACTCCGCACACTTTGCCTGCACGGATTCTTCCTCAGCGCGTTGCACAGATGCATCGGGTTCTTCCGCCGCTTTACGTTTTAATTCATCTTCCGTTTCATGCCCGGCACACTTTGCCTGCACGGGAGTTTCTTCTTCCGGGGCTTTGCGTTTTACTTCCTCTTCATGTTCACACTCTGCACACTTTGTTTGTATAGGTGTTTCTTCTGTTGATGCTTTACGTTTTATACCGTCTTCTGTTTCATGCTCCGCGCACTTTGTTTGGACAGGCGCCGTCCTGCGAATACCGGGTATAAATAAAGATTGAATATCCGGCATGGTGGCTTCGGTATCCATGTCACGGGAAACAGTGGCAGCAAAAAAGGGCTGTATAGCGGTAGATGCATGCCGCTGCCTGGACTCCTCCTTCCGGAAAAGTTTGCCTGCTTTCAGGCCAGCCTTGGGGGCGGCGTTATGGACACTGCTTTCGCTCATGGAGTCATTTCAGGGTCAGTCAATATCGATAGACATTTTACCACTGCACGTACAATATTTGCGGCATCCAGGCATATTTCACCATAGATACCTTGTTTACGAGAATATCTTCTGTTCGGGCGTTTACGGTCAGGACCCAGGAGCCGTCGCTGCGGTGCGTGAGTTGTCCTTCTCTTTGCAGGAAAGCAGTACTAAACCAGGCGGCGGAAAATTTCCGGTCTTTACGCCATGCTTCCAGGTAGGCGGTCAACATTTCTTCTGCTGCTGTTTGTGCGGTCTCCCCGGGCGCCAGTTGAGGATCTACGGGCATATGCAGCGGCCAGTTGCATAGTAGTTTATTCAGGAGCCAGTCTTCTTCACCACCGTTGCCGTCTTTACCATAACAGATATAATGCAGTAACAGGATGGCGCGTTGTTGCGCGGTTTCATCCACAAATTGCCGGTCTGCCACGTAGCCTAATGTTCGGAACAGCCGGCCGCATTCCATCCAGAGTAATACCAGTCCCGCGTTTTCTATTTGCAGGCCACGTTGTAGCTGCTCAGCCAATGATACGGCGGCATCAGCTGCAGGAGCAGTGGGTGTTACGGGAGAAGTCATGGGTGTTGCCATGGTAGCAGCGGCGGTAGCAAGAGCTTCGCGGGGAGCTGTTGTAGTTTTGTCTTTATCGGTAGCCGTTGTAACGAAAAGCGGAATATCACTTCCTGCCAGCATATATTGAAAAAATACCGGCCATTGTTGAGCGTCAGGTAATAAGGTATCTGGAAAATCAGTGGTAGCAGCTATTGCAGTGTTGCTGGTAATACGGTTCGCAGCAACGGGCAACGATTTACCGGTACGCGCCCATTCCTGTTGGATCAGCGCCTGCAGTGCCGCTTCGTTCATCCCAAAGGTGCGCAGGAAAAACTTTTTCATCCCGGTGGCACCGAGCAGGTAGTACAAACGTGTCCATACTACCGGATCATCTTTACCGGCTTTTCTGAGCAGCTGTTCCAGTGCTGGTTGTTGCCGCTCCGGTAAGTTTTTTAATTCGGTCTGGAATGCAGTGATGATGTCTCCCCCATTATAAAAAGCGCGGATACCATATTTCAAAAAGAACAGCTGCAGCATTTCCGTATAGGCACTGCCGTTAGGCAATAGCATGTTAGCCGGTTGTGGGGTGCTGAGTTGTTCTTTTATGGCGGCGGCCAGCTGCGATAGCAATTGGCCGCTAAAGTCTGCGTCATCTGTACATTCCAGCGAAATAGCCAGCGCCGGTATTTCTATATATTCATTTTCACCGACCAGTCCATCCAGCAATGCAGATAGTTGCCGGCTAAAATCGGCGGTATGCAAACGGTATCCCAGTTGCTGTTGCAATTGATTTGCCAGCAAGGGTTGGGAGGCATTTACCTGCACTTCCATCCGTCCAATGATATGTTGTTGTTCAGACACGGGATACTTGCTCCTGGTTCAGGGTGTAATAATCGAGATCGGGAATGGCGCAACAGGTAAGATTGAACGGCAGCACAAAATCGGCCAGGATCGTGTAGGCTTTTATTTCGGCGCGATCCGTCTTACTACATTCATGCAGCTCTATCTGTTCGTCTGTGTCGGTAAAGAGCAACACCAGCGTTTGTCCCTGCTGCAAAGCAGGCCGGTGTTCCATCCGGCTCGGGCAAGGCAGTTTTCCCGCGTAATCTATTCGATGTATGTTCACGGCAATAACGTCTACACAGAGATTATATTTCAACAGGTATTTTGCCAGATCAAAACCGTCGATATAAAAATTCATGCTGTCACCGTTTAAAATGATCTTTTTTCCAAAATGACCTTCTACCCGCAACCAGTGCGCCGGTTCAAAGTTGAAAGCCAGTGGCAGCAATACTTCCGGCCGGGTGCTGTAGCTATCATTGATTACATCAGTAGAAGATTTATCCTCATCTCCACCATGTGCATTATACGATAACAAGGTATCGGTTCGCCGCAACACGGTCGTTTCATGATCCCAAAACTGGTGCACGGAATACACACTGTTGCTATCCAGCGGGTAGTAGTAAGGAATGGCCTGCTTACCCAAGGAAGCTGCGCTGCTACGTGTAGGCGTTAGCTTTATAGGGAGATTTCTAAAGTCGTCATTATCATCCGGATTCACGAGCGACTCCCAGTAGTCTGTGGAATCCAGCTTATCTTCTATGGTCTGACCGGTAAAGGCGAGGGCTTTATCCAACCGTAAAAAAGGAAGATCGAAGGTGCGGATCATCACCATCATACGCCAGTGCATACAACGTACTTCACGAATAGCCGCATCTCTTTCGGCAATGATGGCGAGGTCGCGGAAGATCAATGGCTGATAGGTAGTGCGGCCGCCGAGCACTGGCCCCAGCAATACCACCAGTCCTTTGCTGTCTTGTGCAGTGATATCTGTGCAGGTACATTTTCCACGGTACCCACTCAGCTTTACCACCAGTTCATTGTAAGCGGTGGTGAGATCGCGCAACCAGTCGTATACGTATTGAATATAATACAGGTGCAATCC
>NZ_DATCVJ010000957.1:0-5711 GCF_036566945.1 Chitinophaga sp.
AGCTGTGGCGTTTTCATTTATTTCTTCATTTGGAAAGCCAATAATCTCAATCCGTTAAACACCACCAGTAATGTAGATCCCTCATGTGCTATCACCGCGATGCCGATGGAAGCAATACCAATGATGGTTAATGGGATCAGCACAGCCACCATGCCTAAACTCATCCACAAATTCTGGCGGATAATCCCTTTCGATTTTCTGCTCAGCGCAATGGCGAAAGGCAGATTGTCCAGTTTGTCGGCCATCAGCGCAATGTCTGCGGTTTCCAGTGCTACCGCAGATCCTGCGGCGCCCATGGCAATACCTACGGTGCTTTTCGCCATGGCCGGCGCATCGTTAACGCCATCTCCGATCATCGCTACTTTGCCTTCTTCCCGGCTTAGTTTTTCGATGGCTGCTACCTTTTGCTCGGGCAATAAGCTCCCCCAGGCATCGGCGATCCCAATTTTATGGGCAACTGCCGAGGCTACCTGCTGGTTGTCGCCGGTGAGCATCACCATTTTTTTGATGCCTATTTCTTTTAGCTGTACCAGCGTGGCTGCCGCTTCTTTACGGGGCACGTCCATCAACGCGATCAGGCCAATCATCTGTTCATCCTGTTGTACAATCATAGTAGTATTGCCGTCTTTTTCCAACTGATCAATCTGGCTAACCACTTCTGCCGGCAGCGTTTTGCCAGCCTGCTCAAATAAACCCGGATTGCCAATGACGATTTGTTTGCCCTGATAGGTAGCTTTCACACCACGACCAGAAACGGCCGTCAGCCCTTCAGCAGTGGCCACTTCCCGTTGCAGCTTTTCCTGCCCGCCTTTTACAATAGCCGCAGCCAGCGGGTGATCACTTAATTTCTCCACCGCCACCACTACGGTTAATACTTCTTCCTCTGTGGCGCCGTTTAAGGCGACTACTCCGGTTAATGTTGGTTTACCCTCTGTGAGCGTACCGGTTTTATCAAATGCCAGGGCCGTTAAACTACCCAGTTCTTCGAGCGGTCCGCCACCTTTGATCAATACACCACTCCTGGCGGCACGTGCAATACCGCTTAACACCGCACTGGGTGTTGAAATGGCCAGCGCACAAGGACTTGCCGCTACCAGCACAGACATGGCCCTGTAAAAACTCTGACTGAAAGTTTCATCTATCACCAGGAAGGCGAAGAGTAATAATACCACCAATGCCAATACCAGCGGCACAAAATATTTTTCAAATTTATCGGTAAACAATTGCGTGGGCGATTTCTGCGCTTCCGTTTCATTCACCAGCTTGATTAACCGCGCCAGGGTAGAATCTGCCGCAACACTGGTTACTTTTACTTCCAGCACCTGGCTACCATTGATGGTGCCGGCAAACACTTTGTGTTCCGCGCTTACATTTTTATCCGGCTGTTGTGGATCTGCCACCGGTGTTTTATCTACCGGAATACTCTCACCCGTAATAGGGGCCTGGTTTACACTACTACTACCTTTTACCACTATACCATCGGCAGAAATTTTACTATTGGGTTTTACAATGATAATATCATTGGCCAGCAGTGCTTCTATGGCAATTTCTTTTTCTTCATTATTACGTCTTACGATAGCTGTTTTAGGCGCCAGATCGGCCAGTGCAGCAATGGATTTACGCGCTTTGTTCATGGCATAATGTTCCAGTGCATGGCCCATGCTAAACAGGAAAAGCAATAGTGCACCTTCTACCCAGTCGCCCAGAATCCCCGCGCCAATGGCGGCAACCAACATCAGAAAATCAATTTCAAATTTTCCTTTGGCAATAGATTCCACCGCTTCTTTGGTGGTATAAAATCCACCAAAAAAATAGGCGCCAATATATAAAGATAAACTCAGCCAGGCCGGCAGTGAAGGAATAAACGTAAACGCAAAACCCAATCCCAGCAATACGCCGCAAATAATACTAAAGAAGAGTTCCGTATTTTTTCCGAAGATACCGCCGTGATCATGCGCATGGTCATGGTTATTGTCGTGATCATGATCGTGCTTTCCGCCATTTTGGGAAACAGTCGTGTCGGGTGTCCTCTCCTGCTCAGTAGGCCGTTCTGCTATTGTCGGTTTCATCATTATTTATTTTTAGATAGATTAAATGGGGGTCTTTTCATCTCGCAGAGAGATAAAGACATTACAACGGTGATGACTATACTAAACTAGTGAAGGAGGTTGCAACAATATCCGGAATGTTAATATATCAGCTATCCATCTCCTGCTAAATATCCATTAATATAAAGGTAAAAAAACAGGCAAATCTTTCCTTAAAAAAGATTGCAACTCCGTTGTAAATGCGCCACAGATAATTGATACAGGGATGCACTTATTTTTGTGAGAAGGGCAATAAAACAAACAATGACCGCCATCGGGGACGGCTCTTTTCTATCAGGGTATCAGAATACAATGCCGGCGGTAATAACGCTTACGTTCACGGACCTGTCGCCAAAACTCACTGCTCCATCTAACTTTATCTGATCAGGGTAACGGTAGTAATATCCACGATAAATATAGGATGCAAAAACGCCGATATTGGCAAAGTGCCATATCGCTCCTGCTCCTACGCCGTAAAAATATTTACCGGATTCATTAAAGGTAACAGGTTGTTGACCACCTCCCTCCGCATCTACTTCCGCTACATGACTTACACTATATACATTGAAACCAAACTGCCCCGTAATATATGGCTCAATATGTTCAAAGCGATGCTTGAATTTAACATCCGCAAACACAGGTACCATCACGTGATCCTTATAAGAGGTAATATCTACTCCCGGACCTATAGCAATCATATTGTGCAGGAGCGACACATTACCGATAATACCACCGCCCAGGACTCCATCATGCACCATCCCGTATACATAGCCATTTAGCAGCTTGTTACTTTGCGCCACGCTGAAAAGAGGCAGGACCAGTAAAAAAACAAGTATCTTTTTCATAGTAAATATTTTCGATCTATCTTGGGTGCGATATGTGTCGTTATGGTAACATTTTGCTGCCGTATATTGTTGCACGTAGCTTTTGTTTAATTCAATTAAAATGACACCCGGTAACCTATTTATCTGCCTGCTTTTCTTATTCGCCGCCTGCACCAGCCGCCCGGTGAGCGATCACCCTTATACCACGGATGGTTTGACCATGAACCTACCTCCTTACTGGAACGTAGTCCCGGATGGAATTGACACCGCCATCTCCGCTGACCGTGTAATAGCATTCATTAATAAAGATCCGCAAAGCAAAGGCGCCAGTCTGGCCATCTGGATCGAGAATGACACCAGTGATATCAAAGTCAATCTGCAAACCGTAGTAAACGTCTCCCGTAACCGGATGACCAAACTCAATATTCCCTTTCAGCTGTTAAAAACCAATGAAGCCATTCTGATAGGTACCAAACATGTACTGAGAGCCAGGTTCAAATGCGAGGAACCGGGACATCCCACACTGGGGATAGCGACTGTTTTCCGCATGGAGGGCAAAACCTACCACGTTATTTACATGACCTGTGACGAAATAAACCCGGACAATACGGCGCTTATTGACAAGATCATCAGGTCTATGAAGAAATTTGATCTGAAGGATCTTCCGGCAAATTAAACTTCACCTCCGGCACATACCCTTCGCGGAATGCATTGACAACAGATTTTGGCGTGAGTACCTGTACCTGCTCCCCTTTCTCCGGCAACACCATTTTTTTAGTATACCCTTCGGGAGACCATAAAAGCAGCGTTTGTTTATAGATTACGTACGGCTGATCATGGTATACAATAAAGCAACCCTCCGGCAGCTCATGAATGGAAGCAGTAAAGGTTACCTTTGCTCCCTGCCGGTCTATTCTTTCGGTATGTAATATTTTGTCTATCTCCTGAATGGATACGTTACTTTCAAAACCGTATGCCACATTCCCTTTTAGCCAACAGGCTTTAAAACGATTATAATCGGCTTTGCGGCACTCAAAACAAGGCCGGTGACCAGCAGCAAAGGCAGTTGCTTCATCCCGGAAAAACAGCTCCGTATAACGGTGTGGGCTCATTACTGTTCTTCTCCGGTTTTTGAACTCCAGCACACAGATCAGCCAGGCTTTTAATTTGAAGGGGCGTAGAATATGCTGCTGTTCATCATGCAATATGCCCCGGTTACCCATCCAGGTGCCGCGGGCGCTGGTACGGATAATATTCCCAAATGGATCTACCCTGTTTTGTAACATATCTGCAATTGTTTTTTTGGGAGATGGATACCTTGGTAAAGCTACCGAAAAAACGGGTGATGGAACGGGGTGGAAACGGGGATGAGCGGGAATGGGGCGTTCGGATTTTGTAAAAAAATGGGTGATGCGGGGAAATTTTTTGGCTGCTAAACGCGCTTTGTTTTAATAATTGTTTATTACCTTCGCGCCATCATTCAATTTTTATGGCCCAATACCTCATTGTGTTCTTGCTGCTGCGTGTTCTGTAATTTCCATCAAAATTCAATATGGCACTGAATTTCCATAGATAGTTAATCCGTAAAAAGCGATTGATAAATAGTATTTAACCTATACGCTTCCCCTACAGGGGAGTTGCTAAAAGTGACCATTTACCCGGCGATTTAATTCGCATAACGAAAATAAACAATTTGATCAAAATGGAGTTCCGTTTAACCCGTACTGCATCGTTATTTTTGCTGTTACTTTGTATCGCTGGTTTTGTCTCCGGGCAAGATATACAGCATACCCTGAATGTGAATATTGCGCGAAGTGAATTTAAAGCCAAACAGGTCATACCACCCAGCCCGGAAGCTGCATCCCTTGGCCAATATGGCAATTTACCCATGAACCTTTTCACTGGTACGCCCACCATCAATATCCCTTTATATGAACTAAAAGGGCAAAGCCTTTCCTTACCTATTTCACTAAGCTTCAATTCAACAGGTTTCAAACCAGAGGAACTTGCCTCCTGGGTGGGTCTGAACTGGTCATTAAATGCGGGAGGAGTAGTAACCCGATCTGTCATGGGAAATCCGGACAATCAAAGCAATTATTACTCGAACGACTCTACGCTACAAATCCCGCCCTTCACCGATTTATTCGCACTCTTTGATTATCAGATGAATACTCAAAGGGCATATAAAGATGCGCAACCAGATTATTACTATTACAACTTCGCTAACAATACCGGAAAGTATATTATCCGTCCTAACGGTGTAGTACTCAAAAAAGACAAAAACAACCTTGCTATCAGGCATACCGGAATAGTATCACCAAGCATCACAGATGAACTTGGAAATATTTATACGTTTTCTGACCAGGAAACCACCCGGATGGTATTAAATGATGATGCTGAACCGGACGGCCCCAGCGTATTGAGTTATACATTTCCTTCCAGTTGGTTCTTGTCTAATGTTACTTCAGCCGACGGCAATGAGCAATTAACTTTTGAATATTACACTTCTACTGGTGAACAACCTATTTATCAGAATATCAAAAAAAACGAATCAGTCACTTATACCGTCACCTCCAGCGGCAATCAGACTACAAAATCAACAGAGAGTTATACTTCAGTTCCACCAGAAATCCATATCCTCAGAAAATTCCTGAAACGTATTAGCCTGACTAGAAAAGGCCAGGTAGTTGCTTATGTAGATGTCATTTCATCCAATACAAGAAGTGATGCCAGCTTCCCGGAAGACAGGATGGTACAGGGTATTAATGTTTACAACAATATTAATAACAATAGCTTGCTG
>NZ_DATCVJ010000958.1:0-6802 GCF_036566945.1 Chitinophaga sp.
CCAGTCGTTCGTCAGTAAACATTTCTTTGCTATCTACACATAAATAGTAGTTAAAGAGAATGGTAAAGGTTTCTTTCCGGAATACCAATTCATCTTCTTTCACCATCCGTTTCATTTCCTTGCCGGTAATTGGACTTTTCATATGTTATTCATTTAAACTGATAGACTATTGCTATTTCTGATTCATGAAAGGACAGGCAAACCACCGGGGTACCGGTTTCACCAATAGAGAACTTGATATAGAGTTCTGCATGTCTGAATGTTTTGCCAAACACAGCTACACTTTTCCAGGGATATTTCTCATCCTCATCAGGTCCACCATAATAATCTGTTGCTTTGATACTGGCAATGATTTCTATTTGCTGTCGGGCTGTTATGCCGAACTCACTGAGTGTTTGCGCATTCTTAGTCCGGTTATTCATGAATAAAATACCATCCTGTTTTATGCGTTTCTTTATCTCCTTCAATAGCGTTTCTACTTCTGCCAGCGTATTAAGTTTAAGCATAATCTTGCCTATAGTTATATGGTTAATAACAACTTTATAGTTTTAAACTATAGGGTGATTAGCTTATTTTATACAGGTTAACTTGGCTTTTATTCAACTTTAAAGTTGTACAAAAATAATCCACTTTTTTGAGATCGCAAAAAAAACAAAGAATTTTGAAAAATAAATAATGGATGAGCTACTATTCTCCGGAAACGAAGAACATAATTAGGAGTATGTTTTATTGAATCGGTAAAAGGATTTTTTCTCCTGAAAGTGAAGGATTACGGGTTATTATAATAAGCACAATTGATTTCCCAGTATATTGAACGGTATTTATTTCCCTACTTAGTTACTACTTATTGGATGCCTAGGACTCGTCTATGTATGGTACTATCAATACTGTATCAATACTGTTACATTACACTACTACCGCTCTTATACCGCACTATCATCGCACTATCATCGAACTATCATCGAACTATGACTTGTCCTGCTATAGCTATACAGGTGGATAAATAATCCTGATATTGTTTTACATATCTATATGCCGGAGTTGGGTATTTGATATTATATTTATAATTCTTCCGCCCTTTTTTAATGTACCGGTCTGTTAGTGAGCCTGCAAAGGCGGACTGAAGAAGGTTAACTATTAAGTAGTTCCGATGGGTTTACTTCCAGAACAAGGGCTATTTGCAGCAGCGTGGTGTATCTAATATCTAGCTTACCTCTTTCCATTTTCCCAATACTAGCGGAATCAATATTACAACGTGAAGCCATTTCCCGCTGGCTCCAGCCGTTGCGTTCGCGAAACAGCCGAATGTTATTGCCAAGTGCTTTGAGACAAGGCGAATCTTTATTGGTTGCCATGAATTTTAGAAGGAGGTTTACATCGGGTCTAACAATCAAATAATTCACATGGAGTTACGTCTAGTACTTTGGCTAGTTCGAGAATAGTAGAAAACCTCACGTCAACTCTCCCCTTTTCCATTTGACCTAAATTGGAAAAATCAATACTGCAATTAGTAGCCATTTGGCGCAAGCTCCATCCCTTTTGCTCCCGCAATTGGCGCAATTTATTGCCGAACAATTTTAGTTCTTCTAGCTTATTGGTATCCATATTCTGGAATCGAATATGGACAAAATGAATAGAAAATTTGTGTGCGAATAAACACACATTGTTATAAAAAGCATTACCTTTGAATCATAATAGTAGAAACAAAGTCATTACAGCTGCTACCTAATTAAGAATTTGTTTAACCATAACCACACACCATGCAAACAACCAAAACCTCCACACACAATCCTCTCCGCTCACTCTTCGAAGGCTTCACCGGCAGCGCCATGAAATTCCGCGAAAAAGTTTGCCTCGAATGCGGCTGGAGTGAAAGTACCGTTTACAAAAAAATGCGTGAAACCGGGAATAACAAAGCCCTCAGCATTGCTGAAATGGAAAAAATAAAAGACCTGGCCTGGGAAGTGCAACAGGATTTAAAAGACAGACTTTAAAAAAACAAAAGGTGCCTCTGAAGTACAAAGAGGAACCTTTCCCGAAATTATATCACTACGCTTCTTCTTCATCCCCTTCCATAAAGCCTTCTATATTTCTGCGGTCCTTCTTGGTAGGGCGGCCAATCTTGCTTTGACGCTTACCTGTCTGGAATACAGACGCCACGAAAGCAGGCGCTAATTTGTCTTCTTCAGGGGTAGTATCTATATAATATTTGATCGCTTCACTATAGGCGACCCTGTTGGAAAGCAGGCCGGTTACTTCGAGCATCCATTTACGGCCTTCTGTTCTGATCTCAAATTTATCGCCTATGGATACGGGTTTAGCAGCTTTCACGGAGTTACCGTTCAACTTTACTTTACCGCCATCACAGGCATCTGAAGCCTGGCTACGGGTTTTAAATACCCGTATAGACCAGAGATATTTATCTACGCGTACTTTTTCGTTGTTACTCATAGTGAAGCTTTTAGCTTTTAGCTTTTAGCTATTAGCTTTTAGTCTAACGGCTAAAAGCTAATAGCTAAAAGCTGTTTCATTATTTACTCATTTCCGCAAAGAACTTGTGGAAATAAGGAATGGTTTCAATGCCTTTGTAGTAGTTCGCTAAACCATATTTCTCGTTAGGAGAGTGCAGGTTGTCGCTGTCCAGCCCAAAGCCCATCAATACTGTTTTCAGTCCCAGTTCCTTTTCAAACAGGGCTACGATAGGAATGCTACCACCGCCGCGAACAGGAATAGGATCTTTGCCGAAAGTAGTGTGGATAGCTTGATGCGCTGCTTTGAAGGCTACAGAGTCGATTGGTGTTACATAGGGACTACCGCCATGATGCTTGGTGACTTTCACTTTCACGCTCTTTGGTGCAATCGATTCAAAGTGTTTGGTGAACAGGTCTGATATTTCGTGCCAGTCCTGGTTAGGAACCAGGCGCATGGATATCTTGGCAAATGCTTTGGATGGCAGTACTGTTTTAGAGCCTTCGCCGGTGTAGCCGCCCCAGATACCGTTTACTTCCAGTGTAGGACGTATACCGGTTCTTTCAATAGTGCTATAGCCTTTTTCGCCCCAAACATCTGCTACGCCAAGATCTGCTTTGTATTCTTCTTCGTCGAAAGGAGCGGCATTCAGTGCTTCTCTTTCTTCTGCACTCAGTTCCTGTACTTTGTCGTAGAAGCCTGGGATGGTGATGTGGTTATTATCATCATGCAGGGAAGCGATCATTTTAGCGAGGATGGTAGCCGGGTTAGCTACAGCGCCACCATATACACCACTGTGCAGGTCGCGGTTAGGACCGGTTACTTCTACTTCCATATACGCCAAGCCACGCAGGCCGGTGTCTATGGAAGGGTTTTCCAGGCTGATCATGGAGGTATCTGAAATTAATACCACGTCTGCTTTCAGGCGTTCTTTATTTTCTTTCAGGAAGATGCCCAGATTCGCGGAACCAACTTCTTCTTCGCCCTCAATCATAAACTTGATATTACAGGGAATGGTGTTGGTCTTGTTCATCGTTTCAAAAGCCTTTACGTGCATGTAAAACTGGCCTTTGTCGTCTGCGCTGCCGCGGGCATATATGTTACCGTCTTTGATAACCGGTTCAAATGGACCACTATGCCACAGTTCCAGCGGATCTGCGGGTTGTACATCGTAGTGGCCATATACCAATACAGTTGGTAAGGATGGGTCTATAATCTTTTCTCCGTAAACAATCGGGTGACCTGCAGTCTGACACACTTCTACTTTGTCTGCACCAGCTTCCTGCAGGCGCAGTTTTACAGCTTCCGCACATTGCTGGGTATCTCCATTATGACGGGAATCCGCACTCACAGAAGGAATGCGTAACAGCGCCAGTAATTCATCCAGGAAACGATCTTTATTCTCTGCCTGGTAATCTTTCCAAACTTGCATGATTCAGGAAATTAAGTTCACAATGGGGTGCAAGTTAAAGGAAAATCAACATTCAGAAATTGCAGACACGTGGATTTTGATGAATGGCTACCCGTATGGGACTGCGCATAGCTAACGGAATGCTCCGTCGGGAACATGGCCAGGGGCATTGTTCACCCATAAATGGATCAGGAAATAAGCTTCTGTCGTACCAGGAACTCCAGTTTCTGGTTTACATCCAACAGTTTGGCTGTCAGTTCTTTGTTTTCTTTGCGAAGGGCATACACTTCATAGGCTTTGTCGATGTTGTGTTTCAGCTCTTCTTCGTTCCAGGGTTTGGAGAAATACTTGTATACCTGCCCTTTGTTAATGGCATCTACTACCGCGTTGATGTCGGCATAACCGGTAAGGAGCATACGTATTGGCTCGGGGTACCTTTCCAGTATTGATTCGAAAAACTCTATCCCGGTTGTTTTCGGCATACGCTGATCCGAGATAATGATGTGAAATTCCTGTTCTGTGAGGAGCTTTTCCGCTTCTTCCGCAGAGGTAGCCGTAACAACATTGTACAGCCTTCTGAAAGAAGCCTTAAAGGCATTCAGGTTGTGTATTTCATCATCAATATAGAGTATATGGATGTGTTGTGCACTCATTTAAGCAGACTTAGTTCCAAGTTATTGATAATAAATGAGTTAGAAACAATGAAACCTTCGATATCGATTTTGTTATCCATTCTGCCCCATTCACCTTAAATCATATAGTAAAACGTTCAACGTTTTACACGTAGCAAAGGTACATATAAACATACTGTTTTATGATGAATATTTCAAGGACGAATGAACTTTTTTAAAAAAATGCCGTTTCCTTATCCAATAGCTATTTAGTGGCTTAGTTTCCATATTTTCGTGTAGTTATGAAAAGCGTGCGTTTACGGCTTTTTTTATAGCGTTCACCGGTGAAAACAACACTTACGCCGGCAAGCCTCAAAACAGGAATAGGTTTTGCATCATTGCCGGCACTTAAAACTTAAATTTTAATTCAGATGAAAACAGGAATTATTGCAATCGTAGTACTCGTATTGTTAGTCATGTTTGGTTGTGGTAAATACAACGGACTGGTGACTAAAGATGAAAACGTGAAAAATAAATGGGGTGTGGTACAGAGTAGCTATCAACGCCGCGCTGACCTGATTCCTAACCTGGTGGCTACTGTGAAAGGTGCTGCTAACTTCGAAACCGAAACCCTCGAAAAAGTAATCCAGGCACGTGCCAGCGCTACCCAGATCAAGGTAGATGTGAATGACCTGAGCCCTGAAAAAATTCAACAATACCAGGCCGCACAAGGTCAGCTGAGCCAGGCTTTAGGCCGTTTACTCGCCGTGTCTGAAAATTATCCGGACCTGAAAGCAAATGCTAATTTCCAGAACCTGCAGGCGCAACTGGAAGGAACTGAAAACAGGATCAACGTAGCCCGAAACGACTTTAATGAAGCCGTAAATGCATACAACAGTTCCGTACGTACGTTCCCTAACAACATTATTGCCGGTATCACAGGTTTCAAAGCAAAAGGTTATTTCGAAGCCACTGCCGGTGCTGAAAATGCCCCACAGGTAAAATTCTAAACAACCCAAAATAGTATTTCCGCTTTTTTGTTATGGAGATGGGATCACAGCGGGAGGCCACTTTCGCTGCGATCCTTTCCCGTCTCCCCAAAACCGGAAACTAAAAAACAGATACAGCATGCGCATTTTCCCTTTTAAACGGAAAGAGATTTTTTCAGAAACGGAGAAAGACAGATTAGTGCAGGCGATCCGGATAGCTGAGCGGCTTACTTCCGGAGAAATCAGGTTGTTTGTTGAAAGTCATTGCACCTACGTAAACCCCATGGACAGAGCCAAAGAAGCATTTGCTTCACTGGAAATGGGCAAAACTAAATTGCGCAATGGCGTTTTGGTATATGTGGCCATTAAAGACCGGCAGTTTGCCATTCTGGGCGACCAGGGCATACATGAGAAAGTGGGAGATGACTTCTGGGTGAAAGAAGCCGGACTGCTGATAGAACATTTTCAGGACAATCGTATTATCGAAGGCATAGAAGCATGTATTGAGGAAATAGGTGCCTCACTCCGCACTTTCTTTCCACATGAAGCCGACAGCGATAAGAATGAACTACCCGATGATATCGTCTTCGGCAAATAAAGGCCACTCTTTTTAAACGATTTTAGCTTAGAAACAATGAGGATACTACGCTGGTTTTTACCGGGATTATTAATGATGGCGGGCTTGCTGGCAACAGCACAGAATATTCCGCCCCGGCCTAATCCTCCAACTTTAGTAAATGACTTTGCCGGTGTATTGTTGAAAAACGAAGATGATGCACTGGAGCAAAAAGTGGTGGCTTATTACGATAGTACTTCCACCCAGATAGCCATCGTTACACTGAAATCAATCGGCGACTACGATATTAGCCAGGTGTCGCTAAAAATATTACGTGATTGGGGGATCGGCACAAAAGGCAAGAACAATGGGATACTGATTCTTGTTTCCCTTGAAGACAGGAAGCTGAGAATTGAAACTGGTTCCGGTATGGAAGGCGCGGTACCCGATGCCGTTGCCAACGATATCATCAACACTATTATTAAGCCTAACTTCCGGGAAGGACATTATTATGAAGGGCTGAATGGTGCCGTCGATGCGGTTATAAAAGCAGCAGCAGGCGAGTATCGCGCAGATCCAAGGCAAAGCAAACCAGGCATCAGTCCGGGGGCCATTTTCCTTATCATAATGGTGATTGTGATTATAGCTTCTCTCATTAGCCGCGGTGGTGGCGGTGGAAGAGGCGGAGGAGGCACTACCTACAATAGGCGCGGAGGCTGGATATGGCCGGTATTAGGCGGTATGGGAGGCTTCAGCGGTGGCGGCG
>NZ_DATCVJ010000959.1:0-2268 GCF_036566945.1 Chitinophaga sp.
TTAGCCCGGTACATATTTTCTGTAAGCGAAGGTTTCAGGTCTGCGCCTTTGCTATCTACCCCAGATACCGGTACATATTGTCCCTGATTATTGGCCCGGTATAATTTATACGGAACGGTAAACATTTTCTCCCCATAATTATTTCTGTCAAAAGAGGCCATGGCATGTGCCGACAGCCCTTTTACAAAAGGAATGGCATAATCCATTTTCAGTTTTGCATTGAGATAATTACCTACTCTACGGGTATAGCCGCTCTGCGTTTTTTGCAGAAATGGATTCGATATCCCACCGGTATAATTGGCAGCAGGCAAACCATTGCTGAAGTAAACAGGCTGTAACGGCGACATGTTGTAAACATTGGTCAGGATAGTGTTAGATCCACCGCCGCTGGCATCATCTGTTTGCTCAGAACGATACGCCATATCCAGTCCCATGGTCAGGTTTTTATTGAGCCTGGTATCTATATTAGAAATCACGGAATAGCGCTTTAAGCCGCCTTCTCCCACGATAGAGCCTTGTTTATTGAAACCACCGGCTACATAGTATTTGATGGCTTCATTACCACCGCTTACATTCAGATTATAGTTTTGTCCGTTGGCATAATCATTCAGCACTGCATCACTCCAATTGGTATTGGCATATTTGTCCGGATTCAATCCCAACCGGATAGTATCCAGTACTGCCGGAGAATAGACGGCGTCTTTACCGGAATTCACGGCAGATTCATTGTCCAGTAAAGCTTGTGTATAGCTATCTACAAATTTAGGTTGTTGTGTTGGTTGGGAATAGGTGGTGTTGGCGGTGAATGAAAATTTCGGTCTGCCTGTTTTGCCTCTTTTGGTGGTGACCAGTATTACACCGTTACCTCCGCGGGAGCCGTAAATAGCGGTAGATGCGGCGTCTTTCAATACGGTAACAGACTCCAGATCTGCCGGATCAATATCATTCAAACTAGCCTGTCCGGCGATAATAGACCCCGTACTTTCGTTCAGTGGCACGCCATCTATCACGATCAAAGGTGCGTTTAAAAAGGAAGAACTTCTTACCAGTAAGCGGCTGCTTTCGCGTCCGGGCGCACCACCGGTTTGTTTACCAAATAAACCTGGTATAGTCCCTACCAGGTTATTACTCAACATGGCAGAAGGTAACTGGTTCACCGTTTTATTATTGACAGATGTCACCGCACCGGTGATGGCTTCTCTTCGTTTAGTACCATATCCTACTTCCACTACTTTTACTTCATCGAGGGTACGGGTATCCTGTTCGAGTGAGAACGATGCGTAAGGTGTACCTGCCGTAAATTCACGGGTGGTATAACCTACAAAGCTGGCGCGGAGTATATTGGTGCCGTTCGGCACATTTGAGAAAATATAGTGTCCTTTTTCATCGGTGAGTACACCTTTGCCGGAAGGCAGCAAGCGTACGGTTACACCAGGCAGTGGTTCACGTGTAGCCGCATCCGTTATGAAGCCCTGCAGGTGATGAACCACTGCATTTTTTTCTTCCGGCGTTCCGGTTGCAGAGGATGCTGCCAATGTGGACGCCGATGCTGGTTTAGCTGGCACCGGGCGCTGGATCAGCATATAGTTATTCTGACTAACGTATACAAACAGCAGGTTAACGGGATACAATACTCTTTTCAATACTTCTTCAACCGGCAACTGCTTTAAAGCCCCGACTGAAATATTGGTGGTTTTGTTTTTGATCAGATCAGCATCAAACACAAATCTGGTGTCGTACTGTTTGGTGATATCCTTTAGTGCATCCGATAACGGAATGCGTCCCGGACCATTATCTGCCTGGGCATAAGCGCCCATTGTGAGGATGCTGCATAGCAACAGCAGCCAGCATTTGTTAGCAATTTTTTGCATAAAGTAATCTTTAATGAATGCAGATTTGGTTGGTTTTTGTTAATTGGCGCGTCTGAAAATCAGCAGACTATCCTTCTTTTCAATGTTCACTTTTAATATGCCGGATAATATAAAAATGATGTTGTCTTCATTTTTCACCGGTATGGTTCCTTCTATTCTTTTGTTCACGATGGCAGGATCTTCCAGCACCGCTTTGTAACCGTAAGTATCTTCCAGCAGCTGTATAATTTCGCCCACGCTGGCGTTGTTCATCACCAGTTTATTATCTTTCCAGGCATTCACTTCGCTCATATCTTTTCTAACTTTCTCCAGCTGACGGGTCTGCGGATTATAGGTGGCTTGTTCTCCCGGCAACAGTTGCAATGCCGTGGTTTGATCTTTCAACAGCACCTTCACC
>NZ_DATCVJ010000960.1:0-3596 GCF_036566945.1 Chitinophaga sp.
ATGTTGGCTTTTATTAATAGCTGAATGTAGAGATAGGTCTTTCACTTCGTATAGGCCTCATGAACGCTGAATTTCTCTCCCAACCAAAAGCTTTCTTTCTTTTACGATACTTCCGCCTGTTTTAAACATTACAAACAAACCCAAAGTACGCTACTTGCCGACTGTACACGTACTTTATCTTAACAAACACCGATGTTTTATTCACATCTGCATAAGTGGCAAAAATAAGTGCAGGATCCTATCCTGATAAATAATATGTCTCTTATAAAATTCCATAAACTCCGCTAGAATCATAAAAAACTAATTCCATAACTTAAACTATGAATGTTGTAATTTAGTAATGATAGATCAACCCAAATGAAACTAAGTAAGCCAAAACAGCGAATCCGCACTTTGATAGACTAACAAATAGACCAAAAACAAAAAAAACCGCGCCATGCGCAGGTATCCCGTTTCCCCAGTGATCCCTATGGTACAAAACTCGAACTTATTCATGTTTGACTTGCGAAATTGTCACAAATTACCTGATTTATAAAAAAGTTTAGATAATACAAATATTGCATTGGTAGGAAGGATATCCCTTTTTATAGCGGTTTACACTTCCACAACAAGTAACCAGCTTACCGCAATTGGGGCAAATGACAACTCCTCCTAACGGCAGAAATAAGTTTGCAGCTACTTTAGATTTAGGGATGGATGCTATTTTAAATAGCAAGGATATAGTTATCGTAATTGCTATTTAATATCATCCCTTGCCCATTGCTTTGCAGAAGTAGTATTAAATTTCCCAGGCAATTGCTCCATTATGTGCCCGAATAAAGCCTGCGGGGCGTAACGTTGCGCGTTACTAATCAGCTCTAGTGCTATCTCCTTTTGGAGATCCTTTAAAAGACCGACATTCAGCATATCCGACAGGATGATTTCCGCAGGTAAGTTTCTGATCGCATGCAATCTTAATAAGCCATTGCCAGCGTCTGCATCTTCTATCAAGCATATATGATCTTATGAAGTCTGGTCCACCTACATCATGGCATAATGCTTCAATGCCGTGTAAATCATGGCTACGACCTTCGTTCCTCATTTTTCTGAGGAAATATTGCATCATACCTACTCGCCATTCTTCGCTCATATGGTGACCTACATTCCTGGCAAAATAGCCGTAAGATGCATACCAGTCTTTGTAAGGTAATCTATTTACAAGCCTTTTTTGTTTGTATGATTGTCAAATATTACCGGTTTTTTCACCTTTGCTTCTTCTTCATTCATTTTTCGCCCCACCTTACTTTTCTAAAAATCTAATCCTTGTAAACAACAAACCTAAGTCTTTGCTGTTATATGGCTTAAACAACAGACGATGATAAAGCATCAAAACAATCTTTATAACAGTTAAATAAATAGCATATGCTTTTAGAAATAACTATTTTAAACATATTTAAGGAGGTGGAGAACTATGACAAATTCTGTATTGTTCTCTTCTGGGAAGAATGCTGTGGTCCTTGCGCCGCATTGCGCCCAGTCATTGAAGAGCTGGCTGAGGAGTATGCCGGTAAAGTAAAGGTGGGTATAATAAACGTGGACAAGGAGCCCTGGCTTGCTACCTCCTACAATGTCAAGTCCATGCCTGTGGTCCTATTCTTCAGACATGGCAAGCCTGTTTACAAACAAGTTGGCACCACTCCCAAAGATCATCTCGACAAGGATATCCAGGAATACCTCAACTCACCGGATAAAATCCAGGATTCAATAGCGAAAGAAAATGAATGGCCCCTCCCACATCATGATCCATCAATAATGCATCCCAAACCAGATGGATCGTTTAACAGTTGATTGGGGCTGACCCAAAAGTGAAATTGAGCTTTATAGATGAAGTGTCTTTTAAAAACTGTTTTTGTGTGTTTTTGAAGACTTTTTCATAGTCAGGGTGTTAAATTTACTTACAACTCAATTTTTCAAGCGAAAAACCGGCTATGTGTTAGATAATCAGTTTAATCCCACATTTTTTAATCTCAAAAACCATAACTGTGACATGAATCACTGGGGATAAGAATGAACAAACAGCAATTAAGCTAAGTTACACCGCTTATGCTGTTGACCCAGTTTCAGACATCGAAAAAGTGCTGCCAGGCTGGAAAATAGTCTGGAGTGGCATTCTGACTAATAGCGCGAACTACGCTAACTACGCATTTATTGCTGTAGACTCCATAGGAAAGGAATTTGGGCTCGCCTAAAACAGCGCAGCTGGCCTTATGTCAACTCCGGATTCAAAGATTCACATATCAGCGAAGGTGCTGCCATTACCTTCGACAATATCCTGAAAATGCAGGACACATTAGGATCAGGCAAATCTATCGTTGACTTTTTGATAAGTAAGAGTGTACCCAAAGACGCGACTCATTACAGGCTATGGTCGGGGTGGTACTATGGCGAGTGTATTTGCGTCATTTTTCTCATCACACGGGCAGGAGAATTTTACGAAAGGAAACATTTTCCTTTGCACTTTTGCAGCAGTTGCTGCCGGCAACACCCCGTTTGTCGAAGACCTCTATTCTAAGTTGCCTAAGCCTAATTTATTGCAGTTCCAAAATAGTAACGATTTTGTTTCGGATATCCCAAAATTTACAGCATGGTATTTTGCAGTGATATACGAACCTGCACCGAATGTAAAGGAAATTACAATCACCTATGAAGGGCGAACAAATACGCTGGAGAGAACCCTCATGCATTTTGCAAATACACATCTTCCCAGATACAATTATAAGTCTGAGCGCTTTTACACAAAACTGGATCCTAAATATATTGCTAATACTATTGGCGACTGGTTAACGCAGACAGGCTATCAACATCAGTTCGTCAATTATGCCAATGCTCTACGCGTAGAGCTGCCGGTAGTCTCTCTTGCAATACCAATAATGAAATCAGTTTAGATTAAGAACAGCTTAAACAAACACATAGAGTAAAACTTTGAAGCTAGTCTTTTAGACTGCTCTCTTTGGGTGAATTGCTGGCGCACAAAACTACAGAAGGGCAGATTTTTTAGCCGGTCTGATGAAGCTGTGGGCTTCCTCAGACTTCGGCCATAAGAATTAGAGTTAAGAATTGATTCATTAAGAACGAATAACCATCAATTCTTCAACTATAGTATCAAAATAAGGAATAACCATTAGTGCTTTTTCATCTATTTCGTTAGAAGAAGGAAGGCGAATGAATTCGTCTTTATCTGAATACGCAACTGAATTATTAGTTTGCTTCATAAACACAATTTTTAGATGTATGAGAATAATGTTTTAAATATTGGATAATAGACGGCTATATACAGTAAAGCCTCGTAAACTCTACGCCATACTCAATCATTATAGGGCAAATTATAGAGCAAAAAAAGGAGACCCGCACCAAGTGCAGGTCTCCAAACTCTCCAGTGATCCCCTTGGGATTTCCGATCTATTTCCTAGTCTTACCGCGGAATACTTAAACCACACCTAACAGGCTGGTTATTAAGTATTCTACAACAGCGAATCGCGTTTCTACTTCTTACCTTTATTCGGGTTGGCCCCACTTTAATAGACTAAAAAATAGACTCGTTATGCTGTTACCTCTTA
>NZ_DATCVJ010000961.1:0-4440 GCF_036566945.1 Chitinophaga sp.
TTTTTATCTGGGTAAACGGACAGAAAGTAGGTTATAGTGAAGACAGTAAACTGGCTGCAGAATTTGATATCACCAAATATGTAAAACCGGGAGAAAACCTGGTTGCATTGCAGGTATACCGCTGGAGCGACGGCTCTTACCTGGAATGTCAGGATATGTGGCGCATTTCCGGTATTGAAAGAGAGGTATACCTTTATGCTACGCCAAAGCTGGATGTGCGCGATTTTAAGATCACATCTACCCTCGATAAATCTTATACCAATGGTATTTTTAAAATAGATATGGAGGTAGATAATTACCGCATAGATAAAAATACCAATCATAGTAAGCCCGATACTTTTGCAGTAGCAGTGGACCTGCGGGATGCCAGCGGAAAAAGTATTTACACGGAAGAAACCACTACCATACAGAAAGTATTAGGCAACTATAAATCAACTGTTTCCTTTAGTAAAGAAATACCGGCGGTGCAAACCTGGTCGGCTGAAACCCCTTACCTGTACACACTCTACATTACCCTGAAAGATAAAACGGGTAAGGTGCTGGAAGTGATTCCACAACGTGTTGGCTTCCGTTCTATCGAAATTACGAACCGCAATTTCCTCGTTAACGGTAAACGTGTTTTCCTGAAAGGCGTGAACCGTCATGAACATAACGCCACACAAGGACATACACTTACCCATGACGACATGCGCAAGGATATGGAAATGATGAAACAGCTGAATGTTAATGCGGTACGTCATTCTCATTATCCTCCCGATCCTTACTGGATGCAGCTGTGCGATGAATACGGCTTATACGTCATCGACGAAGCGAATATTGAATCACATGGCCGTTACTACGATCTCGCCTATACGTTTGCCAACGATAAGCAATGGCGTATTCCTCATCTGGCGCGCGTGCAACGCATGTATGAAAGAGATAAAAATCATGCAGCCGTTGTTACCTGGTCGTTAGGAAATGAAGCCGGTAATGGTTGTAATTTTTATGAAGCCTATGATTGGCTCAAAGCAAAAGACAGCTCCCGTCCCGTACAATATGAACGCGCGGAGCACGACTATAATACGGACATGATTGTACCACAATATCCTTCGCCAGGCTCTCTGCTAAGGTATTCACAACGCAATCCGGATCGCCCCATGATCATGAGCGAATATGCGCATATTATGGGGAACAGTCTTGGTAACTTCCAGGAATACTGGACCGCTATCGAAAACAATCCTTATTTACAAGGTGGTTTCATCTGGGAATGGATTGATCAGGGCATTGATACGGTAAAGAATGGTAAACGCATCCTGGCCTACGGTGGCGATTTCCCGCTGAGTGGTCCGGTGAACGAGGATTTCAGCGATAATAATTTCTGCGTAAAAGGAGTAGTGACGGCACATCGTGGTTTAACACCCATGGCAGTGGAAGTGAAAAAAGTGTATCAACATATCAGCACTACTTTTAATGGAGGGGATAGTATTACCATTCGTAATGGTTATTTCTTCCGGGATCTGTCTAACTACCAGTTAACCTGGGAGGTATTGGAAGATGGGAAACCGATAGAACATGGCGCCATCAAGGATCTTAAGCTGTCGCCACAGCAACAGCTACCCGTCGCGCTGCCATTTAAAACCAAAGTGAAAACAGACAAGGAATATTTCCTGAATGTACATTACCAGCTAAAAACAAAAGAGCCATTTATTCCTGCCGGCTACGAAATAGCGGCAGAACAATTTAAATGGCGGCCCACCGGGAAAAGTGATGTTGTGGTAACACATAAACAAGCTGCATTAACGGCAGTAGAAACACCGGGCGCCTTACAAATCAAAGGTAGCGGCTTCGCATTGTCTTTTGATATGAACAAAGGGACGCTGAACAGTTATGAACTACAGGGCGAATCATTGCTGGAAGGCAGCGTTCAGCCTGCGTTCTGGCGCGCGCCCACTGATAATGACATCGGCGCCGGCTTCAATCATTCCCTGCGTAAATGGCGTAATGCTGCCGCAGAAGGAAAAGTTGTCAGCGCTAAACTCCTGAAAACAGAAGATAGTTATATCGTTACCATCAAAAAAGAATTACTGGACGGAGAAGCCACCGTTACACAAATATTCTATGTATATGGCGATGGTGCAGTAAGAGTAGAAAACCAGTTAAACGTGATCAAAGGAAAATACCCATTGTTATTGCGTGTAGGCAATGACCTGCAGCTGAATAAACAACTAAGCCGGGTCAGCTATTATGGTCGTGGCCCCTGGGAAAACTATTGGGATAGGAAGACAGCTTCTTTCGTGGGTATCTATCAACAATCGGTAGACAGCCAGTACTTTCCTTATGCCCGTCCTCAGGAAAGCGGTAATAAAGCTGATGTTCGCTGGGTAAATCTCACTAACAAAAAAGGCAAAGGATTACGGTTTGAATATACGGGCAGTGAACTGCTCAACTTCTCCGCACTGCCTTATAGCATGGATGACCTGGATCCCGAAGCAGATAAGAAACAATATCATTCCGGTGAACTGGTGCCGCGTAACACGATTTATCTGCATGTAGATATGCAGCAATCAGGAGTACAGGGCATTGACAGCTGGGGTTCTATGCCACTGAAAGAATACAGGATTCCATATAGCGATCAGCAATATAGTTATTGGATAAAGCCTTTGAAATAAACAGAAAGCAATGTGTGAAAGAGAGCAGCCCCGGCAGAGTATAGCCGGGGTTTTTTGTTGTATTTTTATAAAAAATACTATAATATGCAACTAATTAGTTGTGTTTTTGTATATTTGCTATGTTGAAAAACCTACCACGATTATGTCAGGAAAAGCCGAAGTTCCGGGCTTCTTGCAAGCATTTAAAGTTAACCTGGATGTATGGGGTGTGATTTTTAGGAGCGACAGGAACAAAAATATACAGGCATTGCTTGACTTAGATATTAGACCAGATGATAGGATTGACGTATTAAAATCTCTTGGGCTGACGGATTATAGCGCCGGGCCGCTGGAAGAGCGATTGAATGGAGGTGCCAATATGTGGGTATTTGGTAAAGAAGTGAAGAAAAAAGAAGTGTATATAAAAATAGCAATGGGGACCGTCAATGCCAATGTAATTTGTATTTCTTTCCATATAGCTGAACTCAAAATGAAGTACCCCTTTAAATAATAATTTATGAAAAGTCCATTCACAGGAGGTAAAGTCGAATTAAAAAAGGAGATAAGAAAACTGGAATATCGCAAAGAAAAATTCCCCATCCATTTTCATTTTTATAAGTGTGTTGATTCCGGGGAAGAGTTTACAGACACTGCATTGGATAACCTAAATGTCGCCCAGATTCATAATAAGTACCGATCTAAATTTGGGATACCATTTGTGGAAGAAATTAAAGAGATAAGGGAGCAATACGGGTTAAGCGCTGTTAAAATGAGTGAGGTGCTGGGATTGGGTATTAATGTGTATCGGCAGTACGAGGGAGGCGAAATTCCGAGTGTGGCAACAGGACGATTAATCCGGCTGGCAAAGGATCCGGATGAATTTAAAAAGTTATTGGAAATCAGCCAGGGTGTTTTTGAACCCAATGAATACGATCGCGTATTGCGCAAAATAAATTTGGCTACTCAGGCGGATACAATTGATGCGAAGCTATATTTTTATCTTTTCGAAAGCAAGTATCCTAATATGCTAAATGGTTTTCGAATGCCTGATATAAAAAGAATCGCCGGCATGATCCATTTCTTTGCGCAAGAAAACAAGCCCTATACTACAGCACTGAACAAGTTGTTGTTTTATGCGGATTTTGCTCATTTTAAAAAACACGGCACCGGGATTAGTGGGATGTGCTATAAGGCATTTGAAAAAGGACCAGTGCCCAATAACTATGGAAGTGTTTATAATTACCTTTTAAACAAGGGATTGATTAATATGACGGAGGTTACCTTTCAAGACTTTGTGGGAGATCAGTTTTACAGTGAAATTAATATTCAACTCAATGAAGAGGGTAATGACCTTTTCTCCGCTTCAGAAATAGCTATACTGAAGGCAGTATCTAAAAGATTTAAAGGAAAGACAACTAAGGAAATTGTTCAAATAAGTCACCTTGAATCTGCCTGGCAAAATAATGCAGATATGTCAGGTCGTATAACTTATGAATATAGCTTTGACCTTAAAGCTGGTGAAAAATAGTTCGTCTTCTTTTACTCTACAATCTCCACCCCCAATCCATCCAGCAACGCCAACGCATCCGGCAAACTAAACTTCGCCTTTCTCACTTTATTCTCCTGCACATTAATCGCATATCGTTGCGCCCCAACAAAATTTGCCTGGGTAAGATCTGTAGCGGCAAATCGCGCACCTGCCAGATCTGTTCCCGTAAAATTCGACAGCGATAAATTACAGGCGGTAAAATCAACTTCATCTGCCTGACAATGAATAAACACGCCCTTTTTCAGGTTCTTACCTGCAAAAGTA
>NZ_DATCVJ010000962.1:0-7773 GCF_036566945.1 Chitinophaga sp.
CCTTTTCTCCTTATGACGAAACTCTCAATTGCTTGAAATTGACCTTGAATAGATTTTAAGTCCACTGTGTTATGATTAAGTCTGGTTTAATAAGATTATATAAAGTAAATGTAAGTGAAATGCCGTCTGTTTTTTGGAGAATTTATTATTTTGTGAGATGAAAAGTAAGTTAAGAAAAATAGTGGTAGACGATATTGACTATCGGTATTATATCTCATTTAATGAATATGGATACAGAGGAGGAGATATGGTTGTCAAGATATTTTTAAACGGTAAAAAATCTACACCATTAATTCTTCATTTTTTAACTTTCACTGATCCAATTAAAGGTCATCCATTAAATACTGGGTTTGATTTATTTAATCGTCTGACAGGAAGCAAAGTAACGGTCAATATTCATGAGCCCAAATATATTAGGGAATTAATTTTAGAAGGACTAGAAAGGGGATGGACGGGTACTAATCGTATTGATAAACAAAACGGTATTGATTATTTAACTAAGTGGGGTTTTGACACGAGCAGCTTATCTCCAATTAACCACATGGAACTCTACTTCCGACCGACTGGCCATATTTCCTAAATCTATTTTATTCAACTATGATGCAAATATATTGTTGAAAATGGTCTATAATTTACTCTATAAAGATCGTGTAGGCCGATTGGGTTACTACTGATCGCATACTTTGCAACGACTTAGGACTCGTCTATGTGTTGCATTATCATTAGACTATTGTTACTGTTATCTTACACTATTTCCGCTCTTACAATACACTATCAATACACTATGCCCCTTCATACACGCGTTAAAAAATCTGGTCATGATTACCCATTTTGCCATTAGAGACCAGGAGCCGCAGCTATCCGGAAATGCCTGCCAGAGCCGGTATAATGGAAAGTCCTACGGTGTTTAAAAAGCCGGAAAGAAGGATAACAGAACCCTCAGCGTTAAAATATAAAATAATCGACGGATAAACACGGTACCTGTTTTAAACAAATTTTGACCATTGGTGTTATCCTAATTGAAATAACCATCCGGGTAAAAACAGCAATATTAAATTTATCGTATTTGTGACCAAACTGTAAAAGCGGCGTGAGGTAGCTAAGCACGCTTTTACCCAAAGACATAATTCTTTCCTAATCAGTAAAACAGGCTGTTTATGAAAAAATCTTCGTTTGCTCTGACCAGGAATATTTGGCTGTATGGGTGAAAAGAAGTTTTCATTTATTCCAGTAATTTAGGTCCATCCTTTTTTGTCTAAAAGGTGACCAACACCAACGGAAAGATTTACAAGGTGCATGTTGATGGCTAAGCTCAATCCACTGGAATGTGGATTGTTAAAAGTACAGCCGGGAAAAACGACTGCGTAAGAGCCCCCGAAACGAATTCGTTTATTCTGATGGTGAAGCCCCGTTGTTAAGACTCATTTCTTCAGCTTTATATCCGCGAATGTAATATTTCTGTCAGACTAAACCCTTTCTTATGGAGATAGCTTTACTTGGTATGCGCTGCATTTACCAGGCTGTTGTCCTGACAATTCTCATGTTGACTACCATATCAACTTTTCCTGTGTTTTCACAGACGAACCCCAATGTAACCGTTTCGGTAACAAATGGTGTTTGCCAGTCAGACGGGAAAATCACGGTAACTGCTAACAATGCTGCCCCACCAGTGCTCTACGAGCTGCTGGACGCCAGCAGCATGGCAGTAGTGGTGCCGCAGCAAAGCAGTAATATATTCAACAATCTCCCGGCAGGAAATTATCTGGTACTGGTGTACGATGAAAATACGGGAACTACCCCGGTGGTGAAAACTGCATCAGTAACCTCTACTTATCAGCTACTGGAATTTATTGGTACCGAACAGTCTTATCAAACTGTTCCCGGCAATCAGTGTAGCCCGCAAGGTTATGTTAGTGTAAGCATCGCGAAAGGGAAGGCCCCCTATCGGTATGAATTGTTGGACGCCACTGGTTCCACTGTATTACGGCCGTATCAGTCATCCAATTTTTTTTATAATCTGGCAAGGGGACAGTACACCGTGCGGGTCTCGGATGATTGTGGCAGCTCGCGCCTGAGCGGTGTTATCACCGTAGTGGAAGATTATTCTTATTCAAACCGGCCGATCGATTCTGTAAATATTGAAGATAATACACCCTATAACAATTTTTACATTAACGCCACCTGTGACGGGCTGACAGTAAACGGTCAGAAAGTGAATATATACAGTGGTGGGCAGAAATGGCCGGATTTCAATTATGCAAGTGTCATGGCGCGCTTCGAATCACCGGCGCTATCCGGCAACTGGGGCCCCTGGACGGCACTCAGCAATACAGCCATACCCGTGGGCGGAACTTACGATAATTCAGCAGCTCAAACCGTTAGGATGCAGGTCGAAAATCCCTGTACACTGGAGAGTAAATATTATACATATACGGTGGAGCCCACGGACCTCATTGTAAACACGATCATCAGCCCGGCAGCAAGTAATATGTGCGGAAGCGAATACCTGACGTATCTCAGTTCCACGCTGTCTTCTTTCCGGCGCATTTGCAATCCCATCAGAGTTGCGATACAGGAGGTTGGCGGCCCGTACAACCAGGTAGTCACAGGAAATATGTCGTCGCACACTTATCACCTGCCAAGCCTGGTAGCGGGAAAAACATACAATATAACGATCAGCGATGCTGCTAATTTTTCCAAAACAACAAGGATCACCCTTCCGGAATCCACGTTACAGCAGCCTATTTTCACTTTAACCGGGTATATGCCCTGTTCACTTGAGTCCGGCAGGATCAGCGTGAAAAATATACTCAGCAACGGGCCATATCCCATTACGTTTAAAGTGCTGACCGGTCCCGGGAACATAGGACAGACCTACACAATGAACAGCGGAGTGGCCGCAAATGATATTTTCGAGAACATGCCCTTCGGGATTTATTCTATGGAAGTATCCTATGGAAGCCCCGTTTGCCGGACAGATACTTTGAGCTTGAACCTCGTCAAATCTTTCACCAGGGCGGTAATTGACTCTGTCAGGATGGTGCCGGCAGCGAAAGGTTGCGGATTCTATGATGTACAGACTTATGCCAGGTTCTTTGTTCCTGCCGGTTCAAAAGGCAATGTAGCGCATAATTCCTTTCTTGTTAATACAGCAACCGGCGACGTTGTTCAGGGAATTCCTGCCGGTAGCAATTTTGCGAGGGCATTTTACAATCTCCCTTCCGGCAATTATTATGTGAAGGTTTACACAAATGGAGGTTCACCTGCTCTCTGTCCGAAAGCGCTGGATTCCTTGCTGGTAACCTTGCCTCCTTACATGCCGCCACAATTTGATCAGCTAAAGTCGGGCGGTTTTGTGTGTAATGGCCGGGATACGGGCACCTTACATGTGGAAGGAGTGGGTAGCTCCCCTTTTACTTACCGGTTAAAACCAGCGGGTGCTCCAGACGCCTCATATACCCCCTTCCAGGGATCGCCCGATTTTCACGGGCTTGCCCCGGGAAACTATACCATTCAGATCCTGGACGGATGTGGTACACAGATTACGCCGAATGTAGAGCTGTTCAATACTGCTTCTACTTCACTTATCCGTGTTTCCGGTCCTGTTTCAGACGGCAAGGTATGCCCCGGCGGCAGGGTGGTGCTGAGAACACGCCCTATCGGCAGTATTTCCAGTATAATATGGACATTGCCTGATGGCAGTACACGGTCCGGCATCGACAGCATCGTGATACCAGCATTTACGTCGGCCAACAGTGGCTCTTACCAACTGGCCGTTACCGCCCGCACTGGCTGCGTGGCCACATCCACAGAAAACCTGCAACAGGGCCTGAATCCGTCATTACAAGTTACACCAGTCTCCATTTGTGAGGGAGACAGTGTGAACCTTACCCTTCCCGCCATCACAGCGGGCAGTGCGAATATTGATAGCATCGCATATTTCGCAGATGCCAGTGGCACTACTCCTTTGGGCAATCCAAACCGGGTTACCCCAACTGTTACAACCACCTACTATATTAACGCATATTCAGTTGATAAATGCTCTTCCGGCAATCAGCCTGTCCAGGTTACTGTAAACCGGCATGCAACGGCGGCAGACATCAATATCATGGATACTGTGATCTGCACCGGTTCTGCTGTCGCGCTCACGGCGTCCTCGTCAACTGTGCCTGCCCCTGTTTTCAGATGGTATGCTGATGCGTCTTTGACTAACTTGCTTTTTACCGGCAACACCTACAACACCCCATCCCATAGCACTTCTACCACCTATTTTATAACCGTCACCGGTACAGGCATCTGCGAAAATTTTACTTCCGGCACGAAGGCGGTAACAGTTGCAGTACATCCTTATTCAGTAGCGGCAGACATACAGGTAAACGATCAGGCCATTTGTTATAATAGCTTCGCCAGGCTCGTTGCAAGCACCTCCCATACAGGAGCGGGAAAAGTATTCAAATGGTATAAAGACCCGCAACTCACCAACCTGCTGTTTACCGGCGATATATATGAAACGCCGAATCTAACGGCTACCACAACATATTACATCACCCTTAGCAGCCAGTCTTCCTGTGAGAATTTGCCCAATACGGCCAGGGCAGTAACCGTGACCGTGGACAGGAATGCAACTACCGCCGATCTCTTTGCACATTCCACGAGCATTTGCGCCGGAGAAAGCGCCATGCTCACGGCTAGTAGCAACCTGCAAAACCCCGTATTCCGCTGGTACCAGGATCCTGCACTGACACAGCTATATGCTGTTGGCCCTATGATCAACACTCCTCCGCTGAACAGTCAAAAGCAATTTTTTGTAACGGTTAGCGCGGACGGCATTTGTGAAAACCAACCGGCCCCGATCGGCACAGGACCCGTAGTTGTAAATGTAGATGTACGCCCACACACTACTCCGGCTGATGTAACTGTGCAAAATCCGGTGATATGTGCCGGTTCCACCGCTTCACTCACCGCCAACTCCGGCCTGCCAGGGATGAACTTCTCCTGGTATGCGGATCCAGGCATGAACACGCTGCTGGGCACTGGCAATACATTTATAACACCACCCATTTCTAATACTACCACCTATTATGTAGCCGCATCCAGCAGTGATTATTGTGGTCCGCTGCCAGGTGACGCCAAACAAGTAACGGTGACCGCCAACCGGCATGCTGATTCATCCGACATCAAAGGTCTGAACCAAACCATCTGCAGCGGCGTATCCGCCAGGCTTGTCGTTGGTTCTCCAACGATGTCCAATCCGCAGTTCAGGTGGTTTGCTGATGCCGCGCTTACTCAACCGGTGGGTTCGGGCTCCGGCTTTACAACGCCTGCCTTAACGGGTACCACAAACTATTATGTAACAGTGGAGGGAACCAATGTCTGCGGAAATCCGCCAGGCACAGCAAAACGTATCACCGTTACAGTTACCGACCTGGCGGATTTAACCGACCTGGTACTACAGGATTCAACCATATGCGCGGGTAACGCTATCGTACTAACGGCGGCAAGCACAACGGTGATCAACCCGGTATTTACATGGTACGGAGACAGCGCATTGACTATACCGCTTACCACCGGGGCTAACCATACCACCACGGCGCTTCAGGATAGTACTACCTATTACGTTACCGTTCAGGGTAGTAATGCTTGCGAAAACGCGCCGTTCAATGCAGGCAGACTGCGGGTGAATGTAAACAGAAAAGCTGTGGCAGCAGATATCACAGGCAGCGGCCAAACCATCTGTGCCGGGGATTCCGCCGTACTTATGGTACAAAGCGCCATCGCCGATCCACGGTTTACCTGGTTTGCAGATGCCGCCCTTACCCAACCGCTCGTAACCGGTGATCATTACCAGACCTCCGCGTTGAATGCCAGTACAGATTACTATGTGGCCGTGAGCGGAACCGGTGTTTGTAGCAGCCGGTCCGGGGATGCTTACATCGCCAATGTGATAGTAAACAGGAATGCAACAGTTGCAGACATTAATGTGGCCGGCAAAGCCATTTGCAGCGGTAATAGTGCTACGTTAACAGCCACGACCACTACGGTACAAAACCCCGTGTTCAATTGGTATGCAGATGATTCGCTTCATATCCTGCTGGCTACCGGCCCCACATATGTCACTTCAGATACCGCAGTCACTGATACCTTCTATGTAACCGTTCAGGGAGACGCTGTTTGCGCCAATAGACAGGGTGCAGCAAAAGCTGTGGTGCTCACCGTACAGCGCACCGCTTTGCCCGACGACATCACTGCGGCCGATACCGCCATATGTCCCAACAGTGTCGCCACCCTTACAGCCAGCAGCAAAATAAAGGGTGCAATATTCAATTGGTACAGCGATATTTCCCTTCAGCATAAGGTGGCTACCGGCCCTATCTTCGTTACGTCTGCACTGGATAGCAGCGCCACTTTTTACGTCACCGTTTCGGGAGACAGCGTTTGTGCCAGTCTGCCCGGAGATGCGAAAGCCATTAACGTAACTGTTAACCGCACCGGTATATCCGCCGATATCATTGTTGCGGATACCCTGGTATGCCCGGGCGAGAGCGTTACTTTAAATGCTACGTCAACAGTGCCGGGGGCCGCATTCACCTGGTATGCGGATCCAGGGTTAACTACTGTTCTGAGTACCAGTGCCAGCTATGTTGTACCAGCTATTAACACCACATCATTCTATTATGTGACGGTGAAGGGAAACAACGTGTGTGAAAATCAGCCGGCGGATGCACGTACCGTCACCGTTGGCGTGAAACGTCGTGCGACTGCTGCTGATATACTGGTGAACGATCAGGCGATTTGTGCAGGACAGTCTGCCACGTTGGTGATCAATGCTACCAATCTTACCCGGGGACTGGGCAGTGAGGCAAGCCCGGTATACAGATGGTATGCGGATGCGGGTTTGACTAACCTGCTGTTCACGGGCACTACGTACATCACGCCCGTATTGCAAAATATTACCACTTATTACGTTACTGCCAGCAGCCGCCTGGTTTGTGAAAACGCAGTGGGTGCAGCCAAAGTAGTAACAGTAACTATCCGGCGGAACAGTACTGCAGCGGATATAACAGCAGCCGGGCAGACGGTTTGCGCCGGAGCGGCAGACACGCTAACAGCCAGCAGTCCGGTAACCGGCGTTGTGTTCACCTGGTATAGCGATGCTGCCTTACAACAACAGGTAGGTGCCGGCGCAACGTATATCACACCTCCGCTGGATGCAGCCACTACCTACTACGTATCAGTATCCGGAGATTCCGTGTGCAGCAGTCTCCCCGGTACCGCCAAAACTGTATTGGCAAATGTAAACCGCAAGGCCATTGCAACTGATATAACTGTACGGGATACCCTGGCATGCCCGGGTGAAGGCGTAACATTAATTGCTACATCCACCGTGCCTGGTGCGGTATTCAGCTGGTATGCTGATCCTGCGCTGACCACTTTGCTGGGAACCGGCGCCAGTTTTTCAACACCGGCCATCACCACCACCTCACTCTACTATGTAACCATACACGGAACCGATGTGTGTGAAAATAAAGCCGGCGATGCACATGCCGTGACAGTTGGGGTAAAACGCCGCGCCACCGCTGCCGATATATTGGTGAGCGATCAGGAGATATGTCCGAATCAATCCGCCACGCTCGTGATAAGCACCACCAATCTTACCCGCGGCCTGCGCGGGGAAGTGGGTCCGGTATTCAGGTGGTATGCTGATGCTGCTCTGACCACCTTACTTTTCACGGGTACCGTTTACACTACCCCGGCGTTAGTGAACATTACCAC
>NZ_DATCVJ010000963.1:0-7684 GCF_036566945.1 Chitinophaga sp.
GCCATCAGGCGTGCTGACCATCGTTTCCATCCAATCATATAAACGTATAGCCGCGTCCGTATATTTCCGGTCTTTCGTTTTGTTGGCCAGGTATAGCAACGGGTAAATGGCGTCGCCGCTGCGGCCATGTATGGCCGCACAAGCCGGACAAAGAATACCGCCATGTAATCCTTTGGCAGCAGGTTGATTGACCTGTAAGGCCAGCAATGCATCGCCCCATTGTTGCAGCAATTGCTCACTCAGTGTGGTGAGTTCATTACTACCGTCGGCAGGCGGCATAGCGGCGAAGGAACTCATGTTTGGCAACAATAAACCGGTGCTGCCGAGGGTGGTTAATTTCAGAAAATCCCGTCTCGATGTAAACATGTGTGGCTATTTAGTTGGTGTGGAATTTTCCGGTCTGGGTAAATGGGTGACGGGCCAATGGCTTACCTGCGCGTTTTCATTCAGAGATATGGCCGCATCCGGACCGGAGTGTGGTTTTAAATATACATTAAAACCATCCACTTTTACCAATGGTATTTTTCCCTGCAGGGCTGTTTCACTTGCTTCAATGATAATTGTTTTTGTTTCGTTGGGCACGAGTGATACATAGTTGTCGGAATAAAAAACGGGTAATACCCTGTCATCGCTGCCCTGGCGGTGCAGTTGCAGATGCGTCATCAGCGCTATATGCGTGGTAGGATTATGCAGTGTTACTTCCAGTAAACAGGTATCTTTCACCCTGCGGCGTTTAATGGTGGCCGTTAGTGTTACCGGCGGCAACTTCTCCAGGTCGCTTAGCTGGTCGGCGCCCAGTGGTAACGTGTTCCAATAGAAATTATCGGAGCGGGTGTTGCCCTGTGCATCCGTGAGGGTGAGTTTTACAAAGTGAACGGCCGAAAGTTTGGCCGGCCAGGGTACTGCTTCCAGATCGGTGGCTACGGCGGGTGCCGCTGTGACGGTATATTTTTTTTCCAGCGCCGTACTACCGTCGAGGTTATAAACAGACAACTGTACACTTGCGTTTTTAATAGTTGCCGGTCCATTGTTGATCACCTGAACATTCCCTTCTTTTTCGTTGAATTGTACGTGCACAGGTTCACAGGCTTTCTGAACGGCAAACAATGCCGCATTGGGTTCCAGGTCATGATGATAGAGTTGCCATACAAAACTGGGTTGTGCAGGATTACTCATCCAGGTGATCACGCCGGTAGATGGATGGAACATTTTGGCATTGCGGCCTTCGTACATGGCGCGGAAAGATTCGTAGTTGGCCAGCTGCGATTTTCGTACAAAGTCGGCCAGGTTGGCCACTTCACCGAAACGTTTGCCGATCATGTTGCGGTAGTATTTTGTGGCCATATCGTGTTCCGCCCAGTCGTCGTTAATTACTTCCCAATCTTTTTGCGGCATCATGCCTTGTATAGATTCCAGCGTGGGAATAGAAAAACTACCAATTTCGGTTTTGAAGGATTCCGTGAAGACATAGTATTCGCCGGGCTTGCGGGTATAGTAAGGACCGCCGGAATGTACGCCACGTCCGGAAGTGGAACTGGATTGATACAGCCGTTTCGGCTCCAGTTCTTTTATGAGCAGTTGCAGTGAATCTTCTATCGCCGCAGGTGGGTTCCCTTCGTTCCGGGCACACCAGAGTATAATAGACGGATGATTGCGAAACCGCAATATTTTTTCGCGCACATTGGCGAGGTATAAATGAATATCGGCAGGGTTGGGACCATCGGAGGGATTGGGCTGAAAAAATTCATCCCATACCATCAGCCCGTATTTATCGCAGAGAGCGTAGAGGTCTTCGCTGGTACTCTGGCCTACCCAATTACGTATAATATTGTAATGGGCCTGCTGATGCATGCGGATCTGTGTTTCCAGTCGTGCTGCAGGAATACGTTTCATGGCTTCGTCCATGCCCCAGTTGCCGCCTTTACAAAATACTTTCACGCCATTAACGGAAATGGTGAGGTCGGTGGAAGCCGGTGTGGTATAGCTGATTTCGCGGATGCCGAATGATAGTTGTTGTGTATCCGAAATTTTTCCGTTGGCAGTAAACTGTAATTGCAGGGAATATAAATTTTGTGGACCATAGCCGTTGGGCCACCAGAGTTTGGGTTGTTTTACCCGCAGTGCCGGTTGTGTGGCCGGATCAATCGTAATGCGCTGCTGGCTATGTGGTGACAATTGTACATGCTGTTGCACCGTGATATCTCCGAAACTGGCCTGCAATGTACCTTGCTGTGGCTGGTCGGTTACATTTTCCAGCGTGGCGGCAATGCTTACATCGGCGGTGTTGAGCGAAGGTAGTGGCAGGTCCGTGGTAACCAGCGGATCTTTGATGCGTACGGCGCCGGTGGCAGTGAGAAATACGGATTGCCAGATGCCGCTGTTCCGGTCGCGGATAGCAGGTATCCAGTCCCATCCCATAGAGCAAAGAAAAGTTGGACCATCCATGGCAGTGATGCCGCCGTTTTTGCCCATGCCCTGTGCAATGGTGTGCTCGTGTGGCACGCCCGGATTGGGTTGTGGCGATATTAACACCGCCAGGGTAGCCGTTTCACCTGGCTTAACGACGGAGGTAATATCAAAAATGCCCCGCGCAAAGGCGCCTTGTATCTCCCCGATATTTTTTCCATTTACCCATACCTGTGCGGTATAGTTAATGCCGTTAAAATGCAGCCAGATTTTTTTGTCGCGGTAGCTGGGCGGAATGCTCATTTGTGTGCGGTACCACCAGTTGGTGCGGCAAAGCGTATCGGGAATTTTATCCGGGCGGTTATTTTCGCCGTATAACGGTTCCGGGTATACGTTGTTATGCACCAGTGTGGTGAGTACTGTGCCGGGTACAATGGCTGCATACCATCCATTGGTGGAAAAGCCTTGCTGTGCTACTGTTTCACCGCTTTGCGGTACTTTGGCAGCATCCTGCAACTGCCAGCCCGAGGTGACCGCTACAGTTTGCGCGGTAAGCTTATAAGCGGAAAATAACAGCGCCATGATGGCCGGAAAAAAAGATCGTATCGTCATGTATGTCAGGGTAGAATTTTTAATGTCAGCTGTCTGATCTGGCTTTTACTTTCGTCCAGACTGTTATTGGTGGCCACAAAGGTGACCTGGTAAGTGCCTGCTTTTTTGAATACATATTTGTAGGTGCTCGCCTTTAACGCAATTTCATTTTTAACCACGGCGCCTACATCAGGTTTGGTGGCTTTTAAATCCACCGCAGTGGTAATCAGCCAGTCGTCATTGTCTTCATTATCGACAGCCGTACCGGGATTGAAAGTGATAGGGTAGCTCGTACGAATGGTGATGCCATTGCTGTTGCGAACACTATCTGCCGCGGAAACATTCCAGGTGCCTACATTCCAGGCGTTGATGCCGGTGCTGTCGGGTGGTGTTTGCGGCAAACTTGCCTGCACCCAGGCGGTATTGGTGAAGTTGGTGAACAGCGGTGCGGCGTTGCCATCCGGCAGATTATTGTAAAGCGTCAGATTTTGAATGGCCCACTTTCTTTGTGCGATGGTGCCAGTCTTTTTATTCAGCACCCGAAACGCGATATTGACTTTCTCCGCAGTATTAAAATCTGAAATATCAATCGTGTCGGAAGTGGTAAAACTGGTGGCCAGTGATTTGGGCCATTTGGTATTCCGGCTGGAAATATTTGTCCACGTAGCCTGCTGAATATGTGCGGCATCGTACCCTTGCAGGTTGGTGGAAATGAGCAGCAGCAGGGAATCCGGGCAGGGCTTTGGCGGCACAGGCCCCTGTTGCATCGATGTTTGAAACTGTAGTTTCACCATGCCTGCTGCGGATGTTCGGGTGCGGTTTTCATACGACTTACCAGCTTCGCCGGAAAAAAATACAATGGTACCCGGGTTGCCGGATAAATTAAACGTAACGCTATCGCCTTCTTTGTAGGCCAGCAAATCTGTGGTCACGTTGAAGTCGGCTGGTGTGTCCACTAGATTTTTGCGGCAGGCAACGAATAACAGTACACACAGAAAGCAGTATATAACGGATCTCATAAAAGTAGTTTTATCAGTTTTTATTACCATCCCGGATTTTGTGTCAGCACCTGGTCCAGGGCCATTTCACCGGCGGGAATCGGTAACAGCGAATATTTTTCAGGATTGGTCAGGAAGTTATTGGCAGCCACTCCCGCAGCAGTACTGTAAGTAGTGGGCGCGTAAGTATCGTTGTTACTAAGCACCCGTTGCATGGCTGCGGGCATCATGCCCCAGCGTATCAGGTCATTGCGGCGTACCCCTTCGAAACAAAGTTCGCGGGAACGTTCGTCCATGATATCCTGCAGGGTAAACGTAGTGACGTCTAGTCCTGGCACGGATGTATTAGGTACATAGCCATATGCTCTCCGTCTCACCTGGTTATAATACTCCACTGCCGCTGCTCCGGGCGCACCATTCACTTTCAGATCGGCTTCTGCTGCCATCAGTAATACATCGGCATAACGCACAATCGGGAAGTTGCAGGAAGTATTATTTTGTAGTCTGCTGGGTGGCAGGTTGATTTCATATTCCCGTCTCCATTTACCTACACAGTGATCATAGGCAGTAGGATAACCCAGTCCGCCGAATGTAATGTTGATGCCCGTAACTTTGCCGCCACTTACTGTGGCTGTAGCCGTAGCCACATTGGGAGCTACTACAGAAGGGTTGGTGCTGGTATTAGTGCCATAGGAAGTAAAGCTGATATCGGGGGCGCTGGTATAGCCAGTGCCTGCATTGTCTATCACCACATTTGTTATTACGCCTTCGGCAGAAGTATAGGCTGTCGCCGTTGCGCCTGTACCGCCACCGCCGGTGATATTCACGGTGAGGGTGTAGTAGCGTTGCGTAGCGGCGCTTTTGTATACATAGGGCGCAATGGCCCAGTCTCTCCGCTGATCACCGGGGCCATACAGGTTATACAAACCGGGCAACACACGGTAGGTGCCTGGTGAATAACCATTTACCCCGGTAATACCCGCATCTGGGCAATACACGCCCATCACCGCTCCGAGCTGTTGTGTCACCAGGTAGGCGGTACCGCTATACGAGCCGGTTACATTCGACTTGGATAAAAACGCGGCATCCCAGATACTTTCCGACGTGCCATTGTCATTCATGTTGTTTTGCATCTTATTGATGAAAATGCGGCCATATGCGGGCGTATTCGGATACAATGGATGGGGAGTGCTGTTTAAGCTATGGAGGTTCGTATTGATGAGCTTTTGGGCCCAGAACAGCGCCTCTTTATATTTGGTGGCATCATTCATTGGTTGGCCTGCCATTGTGAGACAAACCCTGGCTAATATGGCTTCTACCGCCGACTGTGTTACGATAGTAGGCGTGAGCGTTTGCGATATTTTCGGAACGAGGCTGTCAGCCGTTGTCATTTCTTTCACAATAAAAGCGTAGATATCTTTTGAGGGCGTGCGGGTAAGATTGAAGTTGGTGCCTAAAGACGTGGCGAGCATCGTCTTCAGTGGTACATCTCCAAAATGGGTGACCAGCAGGTAAAAGTAATAGGCCCGCAGGAAGATGGCCTGTCCTTTGATCCGGGCACGTTTGGTTTCGTCCATGGTTGGTTTGTCTACCACATCGAGGATCACGTTGGCATCTTCGATGCCTTTATATAAATTTCGCCAGAGCAGGAGTACATTCTGTTCGGAATTGCTGATACTATAGAGTTCTGTGAGAATGGTGCTGCTGGTCACATTATTCCGGAAGCTTTCGTCAGCGCCGCCATCGATATAGCCCCATAAGCCAAAAGCGTATAGGGGGTCCTGTTGCAGGATGTTGTACATCCCTGCCACCTGCTCATCCAGTTGTGATTCGGTAGTAAAGGTGATAGGCCGGAAAGTAACCGGGTCCAGGCTCACATCTATTTTACAGGAGATGGGAAGAAGACAGAGTAATAAAAATAATTTGTGGGAAGCTTTCATACAATAATTTTTAACAGGAAATCAGAAAGTAGCCGTAATACCAACACTGATGGTGAGTGCCCGCGGATAAGCCGTATAATCGTAGCCACCAGACAAGGCAGAATAACTGCTGCTCGGCTGCAAAAACGTATAGCCGGTACCGCTGGTAGCTGTTACACCGGGTGTATTGCCGGGTGCATTGGCCGGGTTCTGTACCCGGAAACTGGATACTTCCGGATCAATACCACTATACTTTGTGATTGTAAAAATATTCTGTGCCGCGCCATATACTTTGAGTCCTTTGATACCGGCGCGGTTCAGCAGCTGCCGGGGCAGTTCATACCCCAATGCAATGGTTTTGAGCCGCAGATAAGAACCATCTTCGATATACCTGGAAGTTACTTTTGGCGTGGTACTACCCGCATCTCCTCTGTTGTTATATTTCGCGCGGGGAATATCGTTAGAAGGATTAGACGGCGTCCAGCGATCGGCATATTCCGCAAACTGATTGCCATTTGGATAATAACCACCGGTAGAAGCGAAGGCCATTCTGTTGGCATTCAGGATATCGTTGCCATAACTCCACTGGAAAAAAATATTCAGCGAGAAATTTTTATAACTGAAATTGTTGGAGAAGCCACCGGTATGAATAGGTAAGGGGCTGCCTATTACGGTTTGATCGTTGCCATCTATTACGCCATCGCCATTGATGTCTTTGTATTTGGGATCACCGGGTTGTACACCGCCGGCATAGGCAGGCACACCGTTTTTCACTACATAGGTGCCGTTGCCTTGTTTCACAAAATCATCGTACTGGTATACGCCGGCCCATTTGTAGCCGTAGAACTGCGATATAGGCGCATCTACTTTCGCAATCCAGGCCGTAGTGGAATTTCCACCAGGCAAATTTAAAATGGTAGGCATCACCTCAAATCCATCATAGAATTTAACAATCTTCCCCCTGTTGAAACTGATATTAAAACTGGAAGTCCAGTTGAAATCTTTGCTTTTAATATTGAAGGTGTTAATCGTAAGTTCCACCCCTTTGTTGCTGATTTCGCCGGTATTCTGGTATTGTGTGTTGGTGGAAGTGATGCTGTAGCCTGCCAGGTAAGGAATTTGCACGAGCAACAGGAAATTTTTTGTTCGCCGGTGGTAGTAATCTGCGTCTATCGATATCCGGTCATTCAAAAAACTCAGGTTCAATCCCAGATCCAGTTCTGAAGTGGTTTCCCAGGTGAGATCCATATTGCCATTGCCAAAAGGCACGGTGCCTCTGGTGTATTGGTTATTGAAAGGATAACCAAATTGTCCGGCGCCGGCGAGTGTGGCGAGGTAGCTGAAGTCGCCCACTTTATTGTTGCCTACGCTGCCGTAGCTGGCGCGGAACTTACCATCATTGAGTATGCGGGTAATATTTTTCAGGAAGGGTTCCTGCGTAAACCGCCAGGCAAAAGCGCCGGAGGGAAAGTAGCCCCATTGCTTGCCTGCTGCAAATTTCGAAGAACCATCGGAGCGGGCAGTGGCTGTAAAAAGGTATTTATCTGCATAACTGTAATTCAGTCTGCCGAGAAAAGAAAACAGCTGCCAGCGGGAGCCACCTGCATAAGGATTGCTGGCAGTACCGCCGCCAATGCTTTTAATGCCCAGGTATTCGGTCGACTGTGGCACATTGATCGATTTAAAACCGGTACCATAGTTGGTCGCGTATTGATAGGTGAAGCCTGCCAGCGCGTCTATAGCGTGTTTGCCGCCGATAGTAGTTTTATA
>NZ_DATCVJ010000964.1:0-7872 GCF_036566945.1 Chitinophaga sp.
TACCTGCAGCAGTGGCTGCATCAATCAGCTCTTTGTATTTATCCTGTAATGCCATGATCGTAGTATTTTAGGGGTTCAGCAATTTATTTTATTTTCAAACCGGAAGCATCTACTTTCTTAGGCTTCAGGCCATCCAATGCCATTTTCAGTTTCTTCCAACGGTCAGCTTTAGACTCGCCGGTAACGGTAATCACACCATCTTTAACGTCTGCGGTAACACCAGGAAAGTCTTTCACAATACCATCTACAGCTGTTTTCAAAGCAACATCAGCAGGAGCAGCTTCAGGAGCAGCAGGAGGTGGAGGAGGAGGCGTTACAGTAATGTTGTTGACAACGCTCTTCACGCCCGCAGTAACCTTGGCGGCGTTTTCAGCGGCATCTTTATCTGCATCCGTCGCTACAGCGCCTGTGAGTGTAACTACACCATCTTTAACATCAGCGCTCACGCCCGGACTGGTTGACTGCAACGCAGCAACTACAGTAGCCTGGATGTCTGCATCTTTGGGCTTCCCTTTACAGGAAATCATAAACATTAATCCCATGGAGAGGACGACTGCCGTCAGGTGTTTCAGTTTCATAGTATTACTGAGGTTTTAGTGATGAAATAATACAGTTTAAGTTAAGTATCTTTTTTCACCTGGCAATAATGCTTCGGTTTGTTGTTTATTTTTTAATAGATAGCAAATGCCCATTTTCTCTGAGGATATGCCACCCGGGAAATTCCCGGTGACCATCTCTGCTTCCACATATTTTCCGCCTCACGAAAAGAATTTTTATTTTTTTTCATCACGCTTATGGAATTTTTTAACAGCTGGCATCATGCCGCCGGAGAGGACTTCGTGCAGACCGATATTATCCATCTGTTATATAAGCATCTAATGAATACCATCGACTTAAACACCTCGTATGCACGGTATGAAACGCACCCACCCGATTCCGGGTAGCAAAAAAATATTGTAGAATTATACCTTATATTGATAAATATAAAATATATACCTTGAGATATTTCCTCATACTGCTGCTATTCCCTTCGTTTCTTTTCGCTCAAACCAATAAGGTGGTAAGTCCGGTTTACTCGGAAGACTATCAGCGTTTGATCCACACAGATACCAATGCAGTAGTCATACCCACTTCTCATCTGCATCGCACACTGGGCGTGAAAAGAATGTTTGGCACCGATACCCGGTTTAGGAAAATAAACGTTCGCCACAATGAGCTGCAGATGCGCCCCGCCTATAAAAGAGACCTGCTGATCACCGGCAGCTATTCCGCCACCTTTGCGCTGAAAACCACCAACCAGCTGCCCTCCCTGCAAACAGATTATGCGCAGGGACGCACGTTGGACGGCACTCTCAGCTGGCAGGGAGCAGAAACAAATGAAGTATTCAGCTACGGTCCGGCCCTGCAGTCACTGGAATATGATGGACAGCCTTATGTGTATGACAACAACGGAAAACTGGTACCATCCGGCAGCGGCAGCGGTCATAACCCCACTGCCTATACGAATAATATTTTCAGAACAGGTAGCTTCTTTTCCCAGGCATTCAACCTGAAAGCAGTGCTGGTAGAAAATCAGATCCATGCATGGGAGTTTAATATGAATCTGGGTCAAACCAATGAGAAGACGCTTATCCGTTATAATAACAATGACGCGAAGAACCTGGACGCCTCACTGGGCGCCAGGATAAAATGGCTGCACCTCATTGGTAAATATAGCTATGCACAGGACGTTTTTTCAAATGCCAACAGAAATGGATTCCTGAATAAAGCATATCAGCAATCCATTCTGACACCGGTTAGCTTCGATAACGGACAAGGCTATACGCTCGGAAACGGCCAGCGCAGCTACAGCAACCTGGCAGATAATCCAGACTTTTTGCTGAGAGATAACGGTAATAATTTCAACGCCACCCGGCAGCAGGTAAGTCTGCTGATGGAACGAAGCGCCTATAAACGCACGAAATATACCATCGCACAGTCGCTCAGTAACAACACAGAAAACAGCCATGAAGGCTTCAAGCCAGGAACCGCCGGCTTTCCTGAAGGTAAACCCCTATACCGGCATAAGGAAGATAAACTATACCAGCTAACGGCAGATGTGTCGGCGCCGGTGGAATACAACACCAGTAAATGGGCGGGCATTTTTGCAGCCAATTATATTTTCACGGATGCGCATAGCAGCATCCGCTATCAGCCCGGCGATGCCAACTATCTGTACCAGCGCTCCGCGCATGAATTAGCCGCCAGCTATCGCCAGGTATACAACGGCAACAGATGGTACCTGGACCTGACACTGGGCAACAAAGCCAATGTGTCCAATACCATCACATCAGGGCGCTACTTCCAGCCAGTGACGGCCGTTTCAGCGAGGTATACGGCCAATGGCGGATGGTCCCTGTCATTTAAATCATCTTATGGAGAAGGGAATACGGAATTGCCTGTCAGCAAATCATTGTCTTACGTAAACCTGCTGCGCTATTCCACAGCCGAAGCCGGAAAATATTTCCCGGTGCTGGAAGTGAAAAATTTTGATCACCTGACCCCCATACGTCACAGAGATTGGAGCAGCAGTATCAGCGGCGATTATCTCGGTAAACTGACGCTGACTGCCCGCGCATTTGTAAATAAAGTAGCAGAGGATCTGTTCCCGGTATATGAAAACCAGGAATTGGTGCTGAAAAATATTGGCAACTACCGAACCAGGGGAATAGACCTGGAAGTAGGATTTTACCAACTCAACATCCGTAATGCCATCACCACGATGCATACCCTGGGATTTTTCGCCTATAAAAATAAGGTTACTAACACCTATGAAGACGGTAATTACATGCCCCTGGCAGGTTTTAGCGATGTGCATACGGCATTCGTGCAAGGACAGCCACTGGGCGTAATCATGGGGAGCACCTGGGAAAAAGATGGGGCCGGTCACACCATGATAGGCACCGACGGATTTCCACTGGTAGCAAAATCTCCCGCTATTATCGGCAATCCTAACCCGGATTTTGTGATGAAGATGACCAACACGGCGCGCTGGAAAAAACTTACCCTGGAACTCGCCATGGAATGGAAGAGCGGCGGCGAACGATGGAATGGTACACAGGCCGTACTCGACTATTACGGGAGATCTCAAACATCTGCCGAAGGCAGAACAATCACCAACTACATTTTCCCCGGCGTAAAAATGGATGGCAGCCCAAATAATATCCCCGTTGATTTTTATAATCCCCAACAATCTATAGATCATAACCGATGGGTGAGATATGGCTATAGCGGCGTGGCAGCAAACTATATAGAGCGGGCTGACTGGCTGCGTATCAATACCCTGAAACTCACTTATCAGCAACCCTTTAAACATATCATACAAAAACTAACGCTGAGCGCGTATGTCAACAACCTGATGTTGTGGAGCCCCTACAGTGGCGTAGATCCGGAACAGTTATTATTTGATCAGGCCAATAGTACCGGCCTCGATTTCTTTAATCTGCCCGCTACTAAAACGTATGGTTTTAATGTAACCCTTCAATTCTAATACCATGAAAAAAATTATTAGCTGTATATATTTACTCCTCATCATGACAGGCGCCGCGTGGGCGCAATCATTGGACTACGCGAAATACAAAGAGAAAATTTATATCCACACCAGCCATGTTTTCTTTCAACCCGGACAGGACATGTTTTTTAAACTGTACCTGGTGAATGCACAGGACCAGAAGCCCGCCACATTAAGCAAAGTGGTGTATGTAGAAGTACTGGACCCCTCCGGTAATGTGCGCAAAAAATTAACCTATAAAGTGGCAGATGGCTTTACAGAAGGCTCTTATACTTTTGAAGACAATGCCCCCGGTGGCGTTTATAAGCTGAAAGCGTATACCACGTGGATGCGCAATGAAAGCGATACCACTTTTTTTGTAAAGGAACTCACCCTGCAAAAAGTAATCGCTCCCCGCATATTAATGAAGCTCGACTTCCCCAAAAAGGGCTATGGTCCCGGCGATGAGGTGATCGCCGATTACACCATGCGTAATTTGTCGGATCAGCCCATTCCCAATTACAAAATAAGTTATAAGATATCCCTGGGAGGCAAAGTAGTAGCCACAAAAGAAGCGACCACCAATCGTGATGGTAAAGTACAACTGCCATTTAAATTGCCGGAAGACCTGAATACCACCGATGGCTTGCTGAATGTAACGGTAGATTATGATGCATACAAAGAAGCCATTTCCCGGAGCATTCCTATTGTACTCAATAAAATAGACCTGCAACTGCTGCCCGAAGGAGGCTCGCTGGTAGCAGGACTTACCAGCAACATCGCTTTCAGGGCCATTAACGAACATGGAAAACCAGTAGACGTTAAAGGCGAAGTATGGGATGATGCAGGCAATAAGGTAGCGGATTTCGACAGCTACTACGCCGGTATGGGACAGTTTCCTTTTACCCCGCAGGCCAATAAAAAGTATACCGTTAAAATTACCTCCCCGCTGCATATTAGCCGGCAGTATGCTTTTCCGGCCTTTACTACTGAAGGGGTAGTCATGAATTTTATGAAGAGAGATGGAAAACTTTTCCTCAATATAGCTGCCAGCAACCGGCAACGGGTTACGTTAACCGGGCAGACAAAAGGAACCATCTATGCCAGCAGCGACCTTACTTTGAAGAAAGGTACACAATCCATCGAAATAGATCAGTCGGTGTTTCCCGTTGGTATTGCCCGGTTTACACTCAGTACCGGCAATGGATTGCCCGTAGCAGAAAGACTCGTATTTCTCCATAAAAATAATACCCTGCAGGTAAAAATTACCACCGACAAATCCCAATACCTGCCCAGAGAAAAAGTAGTGATGACCCTCAAAACAACAGATGCAAAGGGCGCGCCCTTGTCATCCAATTTGTCGCTGGCCGTAATGGATGATAAACTCTGGACTTATGCAGACGATAGGCAGGATCACATCTTGTCCTGGCTGCTCATGAGTTCTGAGTTGAGTGGAAAAATTGAGGAGCCTTTATTTTATTTTAAGAAAGAAGAACCTAAAGCAGATCCCGCGCTCGATCTGGTGATGCTGACACATGGCTACCGGTATTTTAGTTATATCCCGGAATTAAACAACGGAAAATCCCTGCAATACCTGCCGGATGATGGTTATGTGTTGAGCGGTACCATCTTCAATGCAAAGGATCAACCGCTGAAAGCCACGGTATTCCTTATTAATATGGCCAGTAACGGCAAAGCCATTCAAATGACCACCGGCGATGACGGACAATTTTTCTTTGCAGGCCTGGATGCACATGCTAATTATTACCTGTTAGCCAAATCTGTGAAACGGAAAGAAAAAGTAAATATCAGGGTAGAACAAAACAGTATTGAGAACAATGTAATAAGGACAAAAAAACTCCTCGAAGAGGGTGTTACTTTCAAAGAGTTTGCTGGCCTCCCGCCGGCAGCACAAAAGAAGGCATTTGAAAAAGCAGCCGCCATCATTAAAAAGGAAGAGGAGGTGTGGCCGAAACAGTTGGGTGACGACAAGCGACTCAACGAGGTAGTGGTGATGGGTTATGGTGTGCAAAAAAAGGAGATGATGGTCGGGTCTGTTACCAGCGTGAAGATTAACGAAGTACAGCTGCTGCCGAATTTAAATCTTGCCCTGCAGGGCAGGGTAGCCGGGATACAGGTAGTACCACAAGCCAATCCCGGTGCGGCGAAAGAAATCAGGATAAGAGGCACCAATTCGCTGACAGGTAATAATCAGCCGCTATATATTATAGATGGTGTGCCATCGGAAGGGATGCTGGAAGGGCTGAACCCCAATGATATTGAAACAATAACGGTATATAAAGATGCCCTGGGAACCGCATTGTATGGCTCTCGCGGCGCCAATGGGGTGATCCTCGTTACTACGAAAAATGTAGGGAGAGCAGCCATTAAACTGGGCCTGAGTAAAGCTGATTTTTACGATAGTAAATTTGTGCCGGGTACAGGAAACACTTTTTCTGTGGCAAGGGTATTTTATGCGCCCCAATATGCCACCACTACCACCAATGAAAGAAGTGATTTCCGGGAAACGATCTACTGGAATCCGGTAGTACAAACAGATAAAGAAGGCAACGCTACGCTGGAATTCTACAACTCTGATGCCGCCACTACTTTCAGAGCAGTAGCCGAAGGCATCGCCTGGAACGGAATACCGGGTAGAAACGAGGCCACCTGGTCGGCCCGCAATGCCTTGCAGATAGATGCAAAAATTCCTCCTTACCTCACCGTAGGTGACCATGCACTGATACCACTGGTGCTTAAAAATAATGCGGCCGACAGTGTAGTACTGGATATCACCCTCGCGTTGCCTTGGAAAATGAAAAAGGGAACTTATGAGGAGCGCGTAACCCTGGCCGCTAACAGCTCTAAACAGGTATTGATTCCAATAGAAGCCATCGCGCCCTGCCGTGGTGATATAAAATTTATGGTGAGCGGAAAAACAGGTACCGAAACATTATCGCTTCCTATTGTAGCAGCAGAGAAGGGCTTCCCGATATTTAAAACCTTCTCCGGCGATAAATCAGTTAAAATTCCGCTGGACTTAGGTGAACCGGTGAATGGCAGCTTCAAAACAGACCTGAAAATATTCGCCACCATTGAAGGGCAACTGCTGGATGGAATTGAATCGATGCTGAGAGAGCCCTATGGCTGCTTTGAACAAACGTCTTCCAGCACCTACCCGAACATCTTTATCCTGAAATATCTCCGCGAATCCGGTAAATCCAATCCTGAAGTAGTGGCTAAGGCCATGAACTATATCGAAACCGGATACAAACGACTGATCAGCTTTGAAACAACAGAAAAAGGCTTCGAATGGTTTGGACATGCACCGGCCCATGAAGCATTAACCGCTTATGGTTTGCTGGAGTTTACAGACATGCAAACCTTCATTAACGTGGATAAAGATATGCTGTCCCGTACCAAAGCATTCCTGCTGAATCGCCGGGATGGTAAAGGGGGCTTTAAACTGGCTTCCGGTGGCTACGACCGGTTTGCCTCCGTCCCTAATTCCGTCGCTAATCTGTATATCGTATATGCGTTAACGCAGGCGGGTATTGGCAAAGAAATACAGCCGGAATACGAAGCAGGTGTGCAAAAAGCACTGGCGGCTAACGATGCTTATCAGCTGGGACTCATGGCCCTCGCTGCCAGCAATATGAAAAATACGGCCGACTATAACCGCCTGATGCAGGCGCTCAAACAGAGCTATGAGAAAAATAATTTCATGGCAGCTACCACCGTCGTTAATTCCAGGGATGCCTCATTGCGCGTAGAGTCGTTATCGTTATACGCCCTCGCACTGGTCCGTGATCCTAAACCGGATCTCGCCACTATCACGATGATCATTTCTAAAGTGCTGTCCGAAAAAACGTACTACGGTTACGGCTCTACGCAGGCCACCGTAATGGCGCTGAATGCCATTGTAGAATTCATAAAAATAAAAGGCCGTGCTGAAAACGCAGGTACCATTGATTTCGAATTGAATGCGCAGAGAGTAGGCGTAGGCAATGATTTCAGCTCATTGCTGAAAGCCGGCGCCAACACGTTTGACGTGCATTACAGTAATGAAAAATCCGGTATTCCGTATCATTTGGAAGTGTCTTATTACACTATGCAACCACCCAACAGCGCTAAAGCCGATTTACATATTACCACCAAACTGGCCGATACCCGCACGAAGATAGGGGAAACCGTCAGGATGAAAATTGATGTGAAAAATGAAAAAGCAATCCTGCAACCTATGTCCATTGCTAAAATCGGCATACCCGCAGGTCTCTCTTTACAACCGTGGCAGCTCAAAGAACTGAAAGAGAAAAACGAAGTAGCGTACTACGAAATCTTTG
>NZ_DATCVJ010000965.1:0-4032 GCF_036566945.1 Chitinophaga sp.
TATTCCTGGCAAAAGCGCTGCGAAGTATACTCCTTTTATTCTGACTATATTCTTTTTCATCCTCATCAACAACCTGTTGGGTTTGTTACCTGGTTCTGCCAACGTAACGGGTAATCTGGCGGTGACAGCAGCATTGGCTATTATCAGCTTTGTGGCTATCCTGATCAGTACCAACAAGCATTTCTGGGGTCATATCTTTAATCCTCCAGTACCTTTCGGTGTAAAGATCATCCTGGTACCGGTGGAGCTGATTGGTATCTTTACCAAACCAGTATCCCTGATGATCCGGTTGTTTGCCAACATTCTGGCGGGTCACATTATCATTCTGAGCATTATCTGCCTGGTATTTATATTCGGATCATTGAATAAAGTAGCTGGTTACAGCTTCCTGCCGGTGACCGTATTATTCAACATCGTAATGATGATGCTGGAGCTGCTGGTAGCGTTTATCCAGGCATTCATTTTTGCCAACCTGACGGCTGTATTTATTGGCCAGGCGATGGAAGGTGCACATGATGAAGCACATCATTAAGCTTTTAGCCATTAGCTGTTAGCTTTTAGTTTGCCTGCTGTTAGTAAGCAACTTTGAGGGTGTCATTCACAGCTAACTGCGAAAAGCTAATAGTTTTCAACTGTAGAAATAACTTTTTTTTATAATTCAAATACATATTCATTATGGCAATTTTGTCTATTTTATTGCAGGCTGCTGCTGCATCTGGCCTGGCTAAGGCTGGTGGTGCTGTTGGTGCTGGTATCGCGGCTATCGCGGCTGGTATCGGCGTAGGTAACATCGGTAAAGCTGCTCTCGAGTCTATCGCTCGTCAACCAGAAGCTGCTAACGACATCCGTGCAAACATGATCCTGGCTGCTGCGCTGGTTGAGGGTGTTGCCCTCTTCGGTGTAATCGCTGGTCTGTTAGCGGTAGTTATGTAAGCCGAACTCTTTACTGCATCCGGCGCACAGGGCAATGGATGCAGTAATCTTTTTGCCAATTTGAGATTAGTAAGTATCAACATAACAACAACATAATAAAATTCTAATTATATGGATCTGTTGCAACCCGCGTTAGGCTTGTTTCTTATTTCATTTTTCATTTTCATCATCGTATTCCTGATTCTGAAGAAATTTGCCTGGACCCCGATCCTCGCTACTTTAAAAGAAAGGGAAGATTCCATCACTGACTCTATCACTACAGCAGAAAGAGTGAAGGAAGAAATGGCGCAGATGAAAGCAGAACATGAACATGTACTGGCGGAAGCTAAGGCTGAAAGAAGTAAGATCCTGAAAGAAGCGAAAGACGCGAAAGATATGATCATCAGCGAAGCCAAAACTCAGGCGCAGGCAGAAGCGAAGAAGATCATCAGCGAAGCTTACACTGCTATCGAAAACCAGAAAATGGCTGCGTTAACGGATGTGAAAAACCAGGTTGGTAATCTCGTTATCGAAGTAGCAGAGAAAGTGCTGAGAAGAGAACTGGCTGATAAAGCAGCACAGGAAGGTTACGTGAAACAACTGGCAGGAGAAATCAAATTAAATTAAGAGATTAACTTTTAACCTTTGGCCTAACAGCCGGAGGCTAACAGCTAAAAGCTAAAAGCTATATGCAGAATCCCCGTTTAGCATCCCGGTATGCAAAATCATTGATAGATCTGGCGCAGGAACTGAACCAGCTGGAAGCGGTGCATACTGACATGCTGTTTTTACAACAGGTGATGAAAAGCAACCCCGATGTGGTGAGTTTGCTTAAAAGCCCGATCATTAAGGCAGATAAAAAGCAAAAGATATTAGCTGCCATATTTGACGGACGGATCAGCGCCACTACCATTTCCTTTGTGAACCTGCTGGTGACCAAAGGCCGTGAAAGTGCACTGGCTGAGATGACCACTGAATTTACACGCCAGTACATGGTGTTGAAAAATATCAGCCCGGTTAAAATCACCACTGCTGTTGCCATCGATAACGCTACACTGGAAGTGATTAAACAGAAGATCGCCAGCGAAACAACCCAACAGATCCAACTGGAAACTGCTGTAAATGCAGACCTGATCGGTGGTTTCGTACTGGAAGCAAATGATCAGCTGTTTGACGCATCTATACTGCGTGATCTGAAAGACATTAAACAACAGTTTAACAAGAACATTTACGTATCTGATTTACGTTAATCTATACAGCAGCCGCTGCGTACACGCAAAGCTGTTGTCGTTATACTAAATTTATCTAACGACTTTTTTTTAAAATCATAATTATGGTTGATATTAAACCTGATGAAATTTCGGCGATATTACGCCAGCAGTTGAGCAACTTCAATGCTTCTGCCGACCTGGAAGAGGTAGGTACTGTATTGTCGGTGGGTGATGGTATTGCCCGCATATACGGTTTAGGTAACGTAGGTTACGGTGAACTGGTTGAATTCAGCAACGGCGTAAAAGCTATTGCACTGAACCTGGAAGAAGATAACGTGGGTGTGGTATTGATGGGTCAGTCAGCAGGTATTAAAGAAGGTGATAAAGTACGTCGTACCAAGAAAATCGCTTCCATTAACGTGGGCGAAGGTGTGGTAGGTCGTGTAATCAATACACTGGGCGAACCTATTGATGGTAAAGGTCCAATTAAAGGTGAACTGTATGAAATGCCACTGGAGCGTAAAGCACCAGGTGTATTGTACCGTGAGCCGGTAAAAGAACCACTGCAAACAGGTGTAAAAGCAATTGATGCGATGATCCCTGTAGGTCGTGGTCAGCGTGAGCTGGTAATTGGTGACCGTCAGACAGGTAAAACAGCTATCTGTATTGATACGATCATCAACCAGAAAGAATTTTATGATGCAGGTAAACCTGTTTATTGCATATACGTAGCGATTGGTCAGAAAGCATCCACTGTTGCCGGTGTAATGAAAACATTACAGGAAGCAGGTGCAATGGCTTACACTACTATCGTGGCTGCAAACGCTGCTGATCCGGCTCCGTTGCAGTTCTACGCTCCGTTTTCCGGCGCTGCGATTGGTGAATTCTTCCGTGACTCAGGTCGTCCTGCACTGATCGTTTATGATGATCTGTCTAAACAGGCGGTTGCTTACCGTGAAGTATCCCTGCTGCTGAAACGTCCTCCAGGTCGTGAAGCTTACCCAGGTGACGTATTCTACCTGCATAGCCGTTTGCTCGAGCGTGCTGCGAAAATCATCAGCAATGATGCCATCGCTCAACAGATGAACGACTTACCTGAGTCTATCAGACACCTGGTAAAAGGTGGTGGTTCCCTGACAGCATTGCCTATCATTGAAACACAGGCGAGTGACGTATCTGCTTACATCCCTACCAACGTAATCTCCATCACCGATGGTCAGATCTTCCTGGAAGGTAACCTGTTTAACGCCGGTATCCGTCCTGCGATCAACGTAGGTATCTCTGTAAGCCGCGTGGGTGGTAATGCTCAGATCAAATCCATGAAGAAAGTATCTGGTACCCTGAAACTCGATCAGGCACAATACCGTGAAATGGAGGCTTTCTCCAAGTTCGGTGGTGACCTGGATGCTGCTACCAAAGCAGTAATCGACAAAGGTGCCCGTAACGTGGAAATCCTGAAACAAGCACAGTTCAGCCCGTACGCTGTAGAAAAGCAAGTTGCTATGATCTACCTGGGTACCAACGGTTTGCTGCGTGATGTTCCTGTTAAACAAGTACGTGCTTTCGAAGAAGCGTTCCTGAATGAAATGCAGGTTCGTTTACCAGAAGTACTGGGCGAGTTTAAGAAGGGTAACCTGCCAGAAGATGGCCTCAAGAAAATGGTTACTTTGGCTAACGAACTGAAACCAAGATTCGCATAATTACGGAAGCGTAAGGCGAAAAGCATAAAGCAAAAAGCTATTAAAGCGAATGATCTGAGTGTGGAATAAAATCCGCTTAGTTCATTCGCTTTAATAGCTTTTTGCTTTATGCTTTTCGCTTTATGCTCTTCGCAGGAGTATTATTTTATATAAAATTTCATTTATATAATTGATTAATCTTCAAAAAAAGAAAATATAAGGGAGCTGAT
>NZ_DATCVJ010000966.1:0-2496 GCF_036566945.1 Chitinophaga sp.
AAAATAAAGGTATACAGCCCCTGCTGGATGCGGTAGCCACCTATCTTCCTGCGCCTTCGGACGTAGGCATGGTAAAAGCCACCAATCCGGATACCGATAACCCGGTGATGATCCCCGTGAGTGAAACATCCCCACTGGCTGCCCTCGCATTTAAAATCATCACGGATGATTACGTAGGGAAGTTAACGTTAGTACGTGTATATGCAGGCGTATTACACAGTGGAGATACACTCTGGAACAGCCGTACCGGCCGCAGGGTCAGGATCAGCCGCTTAATGCGCATCATGTCCGATAAATATGAAACAGTGGAAGAAATTGGTGCGGGCGACATCGGCGCCGTAGTAGGTTTGAAAGATGTGAAAACAGGCGATACCCTTTCTCATCCGGATCATGCGATGCTGCTGGAAAAAATCAGTTTCCCCGAACCAATGATAGGATATGCCATTGAAGCTAAATCAGCCAAAGACAACGATAAACTCGGTGAAGCACTGGCCAGATTACTTGATGAAGATCCTACCCTCTCGGTAGCCGTAGATAACGCCACCGGACAAACGATTTTGAAAGGAGTGGGAGAACTTCACCTGGAAGTGGTGCTGGAAAAGCTGGCATCACAATACCACCTGGAGATCAACAAAGGACAGCCGCAAATTGCCTACAAGGAAATATTTACGAAAGCCGTTACCCACCGCGAAGTATATAAAAAACAAAATGGTGGCTCTGGTAATTTTGCGGAAATAGAATTTGAATTATCTCCGAAAGATGACGATGTACCCGGACTGGAATTTATCAACGAAATTAAAGGCGGTGTGATTCCTAAGGAATTCATTCCTTCTATCAGCAAAGGCTTTGAATCCGCTATGCACAATGGCGCGCTGGCCGGATACCCCGTAAAATCGATGCGGGTAAGATTGCTGGATGGAAAAATTCATGATAACGATTCACATGCCCTGGATTTTGAACATGTGGCCATTATCGGGTTCAAAAAGGTAGCGGCTAAAGCAGCCCCACGCCTGCTCGAACCCTGGATGAAAGTAGACGTAACCATGCCCGAAGAATATACCGGCGCATTAACTGGTGACCTGAACAGACGACGTGGTGTGATCAAACACATCGCCATGGATGCACAGGTACAAACCATCACCGCGATGGTACCACTATCCCAGCTATTCGGGTATGTAACGGTATTGCGTACACTCTCTTCCGGTAGAGCATCTGCCTCTCTCACGTTCGAGAACTATCAAACCGTTCCGGAAAGCATCAGTAATGGCATACTGGTTAAATAAAAACAAAATGGTGGAGGAAAATTTTCCTTCACCATTTTTATCATTATGAAAAAAGCTCTCTTCTAATTCGATAACACCTGATCCTCCCGCACATCCTGGTAAAACTGTTTTACCAACCGGCTGTCCGGCAGCGAATTCAATACAGCAATAAACCATTTCCCCTCTTTACGAACCACCTTTCCCTTGTAATATCCTACAGACATCAGCTGTATCTGCCCGGTGGTCAGATCCGTCCACAACCAGGAAGTATACATGCTTACTTTCACGGTATCATTTACACCAGGAAAAAACTGCATATTGGTAATCATATGCCGCTGCTGAAAATGTGAATTTTTAATACTATTCACCAGGGTGTCGATCTTCGCCACCCAATTTTGCTTCCCCCTTAATTTCACACCGTCAATCAGCCCACGGATACTATCATCCATATATGCTGCGCATTTATCAAGATCTCCATTGTCAAAATGCTCGCAGAACCCAAGTACTACGCGCTCTATCTCGTGCTGATCCTTAAATTCAAAATCGCTGACAGCAGTAGTGTCAGGTAAAATAGCAGTGCTGGCCGTAACTGATTTTTCTTTGGGAGATGGTTGACAGGAAAATAGTCCTGTGATGCTGCAAACTACCGCAACGGCAATAAGAGAATATTTGAACATCAGGCGAATTTTATGATATAACAAAACAAACGCATAATTAGTTTTATTATATCGTAAAAAATTCTTTCTATATGTTATAAAGGACAATTCTGGTGGTAGTCAATGAGTTCTATCGGCGCACTCGCCAGCTCAATACCTTTATAGTAAGCTTCAATTTCGTCCAGCACCGCTTCCACTTCTTCCACGGTTTTCATGGTCACGAGGCGGCCACGGAATTGTTTGATATCCGGCAACCCTTTCAGGTAATTGGCATAACAACCGCGCATTTCATTAATCCCCTGCACAGGCCCTTTCCATTCTACAGATAAACGCAGGTGCTTCTTACTCACCGCAATACGTTCTTCCAACGTAGGACCGGCCATGATTTCACCCGTCTTTACATAATGCTTTATTTCACGAAACAGCCATGGGTAGCCAATTACTGCCCGACCGATCATAATACCATCTACTCCGTAGCGGTTCTTATATTCAAGCGCCTTTTGGGGGCTGTTGATATCTCCATTACCAAAAATGGGAATATGTATACGTGGGTTGTTTTTTACTTTACCGATCAGGTC
>NZ_DATCVJ010000967.1:0-4764 GCF_036566945.1 Chitinophaga sp.
TTAAGGGATCTCCCCGAGATTCAAACTGATTTCACCATATTTAACAGATCTATTGGAATTAAAAGTTAAAAAAGTTTCAAAGGCGGTTAATACAGTTGGAGGTAATGGTTCCTGATCTAAGCACCTTTGTTTTTGTGTCAACTTGTTATTTTATTAACCAAAACTTTCGGGAAATGTATCGACTCACCACGTTCCTTATGCTGCTACTGGCACTTGCCGGCGCAGCACAAGCACAAAACAAAAACATTACAGGAAAAGTAACAGACAAAACTACGGGTGTACCTATTCCAGGTGTCACCATTTTGCTGAAAGGCACCTCCAAGGGTACGGTTACCAAACCGGATGGCACTTATGCCCTCCAGGCCGACATCACGAGCAGTTCTATCTTAATATTCAGGGCAGTGGGATATGATGAAATTGCACAACCAGCAGGTACTGCAGCGGTACTCAACATCAGTATGAGTAGCGGTTCCAGTAGTCTGAGTGAAGTCATTGTAGTGGGTTATGGTACGCAGAAAAAAGCCAATCTTACCGGTGCGGTGAGTGCCATCACCGGTAAAGAGTTGAAAGACCGTCCCGTTACCAACGTGGCTTCGGCCCTGCAAGGGACCATGCCCGGCGTAACCGTGACGCAAACAAACGGACAACCCGGTAAAGACGCCGGCGCCATACGTATCAGAGGTATCGGTACATTGAACAATAAAAACCCGATGGTCGTAGTGGATGGTATTGTGATGACCACTAACGATGATAATGCCAGTGCCATGACGAATATAGATCCCAACGATATTGAGTCTGTTTCTGTGCTGAAAGATGCCGCATCTGCCTCCATATATGGCTCCAGGGCTGCAAATGGCGTAGTACTCATCACTACCAAAAAAGGAAAGGCCGGTGCTGTCAGGGTACATTACAATGGCTATTTCGGTAAACAAAAACCTACGAATCTGCCCGACTATCTGCCCTCCTGGCAGGCAGCATCTTTATTCAATGAAGTGCAGAAAAATGAAGGAAAGACCGTACGTTATACCGACGCAGAAATAGAGAAATTCAAGAACGGGTCTGATCCTGATAATTACCCTAACACGGATTGGCTGGGCCTCATCTACAGTGGTACGGGTAATCAGCAAAATCATTATCTCGACTTTAGCGGTGGTAATGATAAAACACAATACATGTTTTCACTGGGCTATCTTTCTCAGGATGGTATTATTAAAAACACCGGACTGAAAAGATACAACACACGCCTGAACCTTAACAGTAAAATTAACAGCAGACTATCTGTCTTCGCTAACCTTTCGTATTCTCTCTCCGACATGCGGGAACCAACGAATCCTTACACGGGTGATTTTTCACAGGTGATCCGGCAGGCAAATCGTATAGGCGCCAACGTGCCTTACAAAACCAGCAACGGTTATTACGGTTATATCAATGATGGTAACCCCATGGCCTGGCTGGAATCCGGCGCACAGTACAAAGAATTCCGTCACCGGTTGCTGGGTACTACCGGCGCAGACCTGGAAGTAGCAAACGGGCTGCATTTCAGACCTACACTGGGTTACTCTATGGATCTCACACAATCCAAAAAGTTTATCGAGGACATTCAGTACTACGATTTCAAAACGGGTAATCCTACCCTCTACCAGGGGCCCAATTCACTGACGGACTTCAACGATAATTACAGTGTGATTACCCTACAGGCATTGCTGGATTATGAGAAGACGATTAAAGATCATCATTTCAAAGTATTAGGTGGTTACTCTCATGAATACACGAAATACAGCTTCCTGCAGGGATATCGTAAAAACTTCCTCAACAATGAGCTGAGTGAGTTGAATGCAGGACCTTCTGACGGGCAACAGGCCACCGGTTCTGCCTACGAAGTAGCGCTGCAATCATTCTTTGGCAGGATCAACTACGACTACAAAGGCAAGTACATGCTGGAAGCCAATCTTCGCTACGATGGTACTTCCCGCTTTGCTTCGGATAATCGCTGGGGATTATACCCTTCCTTTTCTGCCGGATGGAATATTTCCGAAGAAGCGTTTTTCGAAGGAGCCAAACATATTGTACCACAGTTAAAGCTGCGTGGTTCCTGGGGACAACTGGGTAACCAGGATATCGGTGGTGTAAAGAAAAACGATGTTAAGCTGGGTAACTACCCTTATATACCAGTCATCAGTGCAGGGCAGAACTACGCCTTTGGCGACGCCATTGCCGGTGGTATTTCCCCTGTAATGGGCGCCAACCCGGACATCCGCTGGGAATCGCTGCAATCCACCGACTTCGGTATAGATGCAGGTTTTCTTGACAACCGCATTTCATTGTCCGTCGATTACTTCATCAAAGATACCCGTGATATCCTCCTGAATGTACCGGTGGGTGCCACTTATGGCTTCATTGCCCCGGTGCAGAATGCAGGTGCTATCAGAAATAAAGGCTGGGAAGTAGCGGCTGGTTACCACGATAAAAAGGGCGACTTTACCTATAGCATTACCGCCAATGCGGCACTCATTAAAAATGAAGTCACCAACCTGGACGGCACCGATCCCATTATTACTGGTGCTACTTATCTGAAAGTAGGTCACCCGGTGAATTCTTACTATGGCTACGAAGCGGAAGGTATTTTCCAGACGCAGGCAGAAGTAGACAAACATGCCAAACAGAGTGGCGGTGTGATCGCACCGGGTGATCTGATGTACAAAGACCAGAACGGTGACGGCGTAATAGATGGCAATGACCGCGTATACCTGGGCAGCTATTTCCCTAAAGTAACCTATGGTGTGAACCTGGGCGGCGGCTGGAAAGGCTTTGATGTGTCTGTGTTTCTGCAGGGAGCATCTGGTGTAAAAGGTTTCGTACAGGGCGCACTGCTGGGTACTGCCGGAGATAAAATCGGTCGTCCTACGTCTGCTTTGCTCGACAGATGGACACCGGAAAATCCCAACGGCAATTTCCCGCGTTTATGGAACAATTACACGCAAAATGATGCGGGTTCCAATCCTTCTTCCTTCTGGGTTAGAAATGCTTCTTACCTCCGGTTAAAGAACCTGCAGGTAGGCTATACTTTCCCAACTACCTGGTTAAAACGTGCCGGTATACAGGGAGCAAGAGTGTACTACAGCGGACAGAACATCCTCACTTTTACGAAGTTTTACAGCTGGGTAGATCCTGAATCTACCAACAGTGCCAGCGGTTACGACTATCCGCAGGTAAAAATAAATACTGTTGGCATCAATCTAACTTTCTAACCGTGTTAAAGACAATCACCATGAAAAAAACATTTCTCTATATATTACTTTCCGGAACGGTAGCGATGACCGCGTGTAAGAAAAATTTCCTGGAAAGAGAACCATTGGACGGTTATAGTGAATCCTCACTCTGGGGATCCGATAAAGATGCGTTGGCTGCTATCAATGGCTGCTACAAAGATTGGGAATCAGGGTTACACCTGATCTATCTTGACTGCGGATCAGATAACGCCTACAACCCGTATCCCTGGGAAGGTTACACGGTATTAGGCAGTGGTAACCTCACTCCTAACGACGTGGGTGACCAACGCTGGAGCTACACCGTAGTACAAAAATGCAACTGGTTCCTGGCAGGCGTAGAACAAGCCAAAATGGATGATAAATTACGCGCCAGACTGAAAGGGGAAGCACGCTTTTTAAGGGCTTACCAGTATTTTATTTTAACGCAGTTATATGGAGATGTACCGCTGATTACCGCCAACATCACCCCGGCAGAAGCAAATAAGTCTACCCGCACGCCTAAAGCAGAAGTTGTAAAGTTCATCATGGATGAACTAACCGCTATCGTACCTGATTTACCGGCCAGCTATACCGGCAGCGATGTAGGTCGTATTACCAGCGGTGCGGCCCTGGCCCTCAAAGCCAGAATGGCATTGTTTACCAAACAATATGATGTATGTATTACTGCGTGCAACGATATTGTTAAAACAGGTACCTACAAGCTGTATCCGGTGTACGGCGACTTATTCCGCATTCAACATAAAAACAATTCGGAAATAATACTGGATGTACAGTATAAAGAAAACGATGTACCGTTTGAATCGTTGGGCGTAATGCCTCCGGGAAGTGCCGGTGGCTGGTGTTCTATTGATCCGTTACAGGCGCTGGTGGATGCTTATGAAATGAAAAACGGAAAAACCATCGACGATGCCACTTCCGGATACGATGAAGATAATCCGTATACCAACAGAGATCCTCGTTTAGCCGCTACCGTTATCTATCCCGGTGCGATGTATAATGGCAGCTATTACAATCCCATTAACGAAGCCTCTTCCGACTATTATGCGCCTTATGGTAATTCCAAAAGCGGCTACCTGGTGCGGAAATTCACCACGGACCTCAATGATTATGCAGACATGTGGAATGTGGGTTTAAACATTATTGCCATCCGCTATGCAGAGGTATTATTGTCGCTGGCAGAAGCAAAAATAGAGCTCAATCAGCTGGATAATACCATGTATGATGCGCTCGATGCGGTAAGAACAAGAGCAGGCATGCCGGTGGTAGACAGGGCTGTTTACAATAGTCAAACCAAACTGCGGGAACTGGTACGCCGTGAAAGACGCGTGGAACTGGCTATGGAAGGGTTACGCTGGTTTGATATACAACGCTGGGAAATTGGTGATAAAGTAATGAAAGGAACGGTGTATGGCGCGAGACTGGGAAATGTGGATGCGACTACCGGTAAACTAACACTGGGAAAAGATCGTATCCTGGTGGAGCAACGTACTTTTGA
>NZ_DATCVJ010000968.1:0-5134 GCF_036566945.1 Chitinophaga sp.
CGCATCCTCAATCATCAGGGACAATATTACAACCCCGATATCATCGGCCCGGGAGATACCTCCCGCATAGAAGGATACGTGACGAATATCATCACCAAACTGTCTATCAACTGGCTCAACAACCGCGATACTTCCAAACCATTTTTTCTGGTAGTAGGCGAAAAGGCTACTCACCGCGAATGGCTGCCGGATATTCCTGACCTGGGCACCTATGACGATAAAACATTCCCGCTGCCTCCTACTTTTAAAGACGACTATAAAAACAGGCTGGCTGCACAAAACCAGGACATGACCATCGATAAAACCATGCGCCTGAAAGACGACCTGAAAGTACATGCCGATTACGAAAAAGGAATCTATGGCCGCTTTACACCAGCGCAGAAAAAAGCATACATAGATTACTACGAAAACAAAATCAGCAAAGAGTTCGATGCACTCCATCTCTCCGGTGATGCCCTGGTAGAGTGGAAGTACCAGCGCTACCTGAAAGACTATCTCGCCACCGCCAAATCACTCGACCGCAACATCGGACAATTGCTGGACTACCTCGATAAGTCCGGGCTGTCAAAGAATACAGTAGTCGTATATGCGTCGGATCAGGGCTTTTATTTGGGTGAACATGGTTGGTTTGATAAACGCTTTATGTATGAAGAGTCATTGCGTACTCCCTTTGTAATAAAATATCCCGGCGTAATAAAGCCCGGTACCTCCATCGATCAGCTGATGCTGAACATTGACTGGGCGCCTACTTTCCTTAATATGGCCGATGTAAAAGTACCTGACGATATCCAGGGTACCTCCTTTCTGCCCCTGCTGAAAGAAAATCCTAAAAAAGTAACCTGGAGAAAAGAAGCCTATTACCATTATTACGAATTCCCGGAACCGCATCATGTATATCCTCATTTCGGCATTCGCACCGAACAATATACTTTGGTACGCTTCTATGGAGCATCCAACAGCTGGGAACTGTATGACCTGCAAAAAGATCCACGCGAGGTCAATAACCTCTACGGACAAAAGAGCTACGAAAAACTCACGGCTACTTTAAAAAACAACCTTAAAAAACTGATGATACAGTATAAAGACACAGAAGCTTTAAAAATATTGGAGGCAAAATAAGCCTCCAGTCGCAGAGCCTCCACCAAAACTTTTGACAATTAAGCCAAAAGGGCTATTTTTGAGTCCTGATTGCAGTATTTACTGGTGATCTGCTGGCTTGAAAGTGCGACTGAAAATATTTCTTTAAGTTATTGATAAATAGGAAATTAAAAACTTAAGGAACCGCATCAGCAACGGTGCGGTTTTTTTTATGCACCGTCTTTAATCATTATACGACTATTATTTAAATATGAAGACATACTTCCGACTTTTATCATTTGCTAAACCTATTAACAAATTTGCGATTCCCTATTTCTTTTGCACGATACTATCGGTTATATTCAGTACGCTGAATCTTGCGCTGCTGGCCCCTTTGCTGGATACATTATTTACTAAAAACCCATCCCAGGCCGTTACTCCGATGCCGGATAATTACTTCAAAATTTTTGAAGTATTTAAACATTATACTACTTCTATTTCAAGTCAATACGGTCAGTTAGCCAGTCTGAAATTTGTATGTATAGGCATTGTTTGTTCTGTATTGCTGGGCAACCTGTTCCGCTATTTCGCAGACCGCACCATGGAAAGCTTGCGGATCCAGACATTACTGAACTTACGCAGAACCGTATTTAATAACGTAATGGACCTGCATCTGGGCTATTTCAGTAATGAAAGAAAGGGAGATATCATCTCCAAGATCGCCTCAGACGTACAGGTAGTACAATATACCGTTACCGGCACCTTACAGGTATTATTTAAAGAGCCAATTACCCTGATCTCTTTCCTGGTTATGCTGTTTCTGATTTCTTTTAAATTAACCCTGATCTCTATGCTGGTTATCCCGGTAGCAGGAGTAATTATAGGCAGAATTGTAAGAAACCTGAAAGCACAGGCGACTGCTTCTCATGAAACATATGGTGTGATGATCAGTTACCTCGATGAAGCATTGAATGGTATCCGGATCATAAAGGCATTTAATGCGGTGAAGTTTATTACCAACCGCTTCGACAAACAAAACCGCCTCTATTCAAAGATTACCCGTTCCATGGCTAAAAGGCAGCAACTCGCCTCTCCTGTTTCTGAAACACTGGGCGTATTGATGGTAGCAGGCATTGTATTTTACGGCGGCTCTCTCATTATTAATAATCAGGGAAACATGGACGGATCTACCTTTGTGGTATACATCGCTCTCTTTTCCCAGATCATGCGTCCTGCCAAAGCTATTTCAGGTGCTTTCAGCGGTATCCACTCCGGCGTTGCTGCCGGTGAAAGGGTGCTGAAACTGATAGATGAAAAACCACTTATCTTCAATGCTCCTGATGCCATTGCCTTAAACAGTTTTGACGAAGCAATCCGGTTTGAGAATGTGTCTTTCGCCTACGGAGAAAAAACCATCCTGAATAATATTAATCTCACGATTCCCAAAGGTGCGTCGGTGGCTTTAGTAGGACCTTCCGGTGGCGGTAAGTCCACGTTAATGGACTTAATTCCCCGCTTTATGGACCCTCAGAGCGGTAGTGTGCTCATTGATGGAAAAAACCTGAAAAAAGTAACCATGGAATCTCTCCGCGCCCTGATGGGTGTGGTTAACCAGGAATCCATTCTCTTCAATGATACCATCTTCAATAATATTGCCTTCGCCAAACCATCCGCTACGGCCGCTGAAGTAGAAGCCGCTGCCAGGATAGCCAATGCGCACGAATTCATTACCAGCACGGAAAACGGCTACCAAACGAACATCGGAGATAAAGGCTCCAAGCTTTCCGGTGGACAACGCCAACGTATCTGTATTGCACGCGCAGTAATCGCCAATCCACCAATGATGTTGCTGGATGAAGCTACTTCTGCACTGGACACAGAATCCGAAAAAATGGTACAGGATGCACTCAATAACCTGATGAAAAACCGTACTTCACTGGTCATTGCACATCGTCTGAGCACCATTCAAAATGCTGATCTCATTGTAGTACTGGACAACGGGCAAATTGCCGAACAAGGCACCCATCTGGAACTACTCAATAATAACGGTATTTATAAACGGCTGATAGAAATGCAGATGTTTGCCACCAATAACGAATAACAAAAAGGCCACCATATGGTGGCCTTTTTTTATAAAGTCGTTTTGAATAATCAGTCAGTTGTAAGGTGGTGACGATAGCCATTGGAACAATAAGCTATTCCCTGATTTAAGGTATCAAGGTATACCCTGTAGTTAATATTCTCGTGTACGCGTGAATTGAAAGGATGATGCAGATGATAACAAACTGCCTTTAGCTTAACCTTCTTCTGGTAAAGTCCTGAGTTGATAAAACGTGCCGCCAGTTCAATGTCCTCATGTCCCCAACCCTTCAACTCATTATTATAGCCATTCACTTTCAAAAAATCCTGTCTCCAGAAAGCACAATTACAACCAATCCAGTTTCTCGACCGTTTCGTCTTTTTAATAACCAAAGGAGCTAAAAATGGAATGCGAAGAGAATTAATCCTGTTTCTTACACCTTTACTAAAAGTAGAAACTGATTCAAAGTTGCCGGTGACCAGGCATTTTTTAGTAATCTCTTCAGGCAACAATACCCGGCTGCCGCGAATATAATAACCTCTTTCTGCCTCACTGATGTGATCTTTTATAAAAAGCTCATGCATCACGATATCCCCATCAATCTGAATAATATAGTCTGAGGAGGTACCGGTAATGGCCTGGTTAATGATAATCGTTTTACGAAATCCCTCATCCGGATGCCAGAAATGCTTGACCGGGATAGACGTTTTCTGTCTGAAAGCTTCTACAACAGCCCTGGTGGTCTCTCCGGAGCCATCATCGGCGATGATAACCTCGTCAGGGAGCACGGTTTGCACCAGTACACTTTCCAGCACCAGCTTCAAGGCTTCCGGCCAGTTGTATGTTGTAACAAGTAAGGCTACCGACACTCTTTCCCCCATATTAATTATATATAAAAATTAATGTTTAAAAAGCTCATGTTGCTATCCTTCCATTGTATAACGCTCTCTTATAGCAATTTATTACGCAGTTTCCCTTTCTATCGTGTGCACAGTTTTATACTGCTATATCTTTATATAATCAAGAAAGTGTAGGTCCATCTTGCTATAAATCGGTCAGTTATACTTTAAGTCAGCTCTATAGTTATAAAACGGTTCCAGGATAGAATAAGTTACACGTTGCTACCGTACTTCTATAAAATTGTGCCAAATTGGGCATTCTGAAACTTATCATGACTTTTTTATGGTTAAAAGGATTCAAACTATAAAAACATAATAATTTTATGCAATTTATAATATAATTACCATAACCACATAATATTTTTTTTAGTGATACAAGCGTCTATTCACCGTTATCTACCTTCTTCATCAACTCCTGCCGCACTGCCGCCGGTACTTTATCTAATAATTTATAACGGGTAACCTTTTCTATTTCCTCCATGGATGTGAGATAGGCCGACCACTTTGTATTAACATCGTTTTTATTCGGTGTGTTCACCGCAATGATGCGTGTATTTTTATTAATACGCTTCAAGTCATTGTTCCCCTCTGGTAACACGACAAGAATTTTCCAAATATGATCCGGCACATTCACATTACTATGGTCAATTGTTTTTGCCAAACCCTTACTTCCCACGCCACCGCAGCCATAACTACCCATGATCACATACACCTCATTGCCATCCATTACCAGCTCCCGCGTGTAATCCTCCAGATTCTTCCACAAATGCTGATTATGATTGGGGGCCTGAGGAATCATATTCGTCATCAGAAAGGTAGCCTCATTAGCAGCTCTGGTGGCGGTACGATCCCCGGAAGGACAATTATGTCCCCTGTCAAAACCACTCCCTATATAACTCGTCTGCGATACCTGATACCAATCATTTGGCAGATCTGCATCCGGACGGAAATCATTGGCCCGGGACATTTTCCCCAGATCCTTCCGCGAAACATGCCAGCAAACCCAATTAGGGGTGCCTCTGTCGCGGTTATAGGATAATTTATAATAACCCTTATCCATCAGGTAATTATTGGCCAT
>NZ_DATCVJ010000969.1:0-1657 GCF_036566945.1 Chitinophaga sp.
TGTGCCTCCAGCAGCGCGGCGTATACATCCGTATTTATATCTAACACCTTATTATCTACGGGGTAGCCCTCAACTGTCCGCATATTCCGCACCACCGCTATAACACCTCCGTCAGGCGCTTGGACAAACTGAACACCAAACATGTAGGTCAACAACCCACTTTTAAATGAGATGTCACACCAAGCCCTACCAGGATAAACCTCTACATAATTATACTTTAACCCCCGATCCTTGAAGGCTTTGGCACCATTACGACTGAAAGCCTCCAACAGCGCATCGATTGTCGGAGTCTCTTTATTAAGTTTAAAGCCCCCGAGCACTGGATAAAGAGGAACGTCTTGAGCTAACGCCACCATCGGCGGGTCAGGCATCATTGCGGAGCGGGGCCCTGCACTGCACCCGGCCAAAACAAAAAGAATAAACACCACCCCTAAAAGTTTCATGATGCCTCCCCCTTACAACGTTCATTCTCGTGTGCAGCCCTGTAATCATACGCTTCTTTAATCGACGCAAAGGGCGTAACACCAAAGCATTCACTAGCCGCACGCAAAACAAAAAAGACGTCTTCAGAACCTAAACGAGATTGAAAAACCCGATCCATATTCATCTTTACCAAAATATTTTGGACATCCATATGATTTCTATATCTTCGGATTTTCTCTGCTGCAGTGAACGCCTCAATGCTAGCAGAGAGCCGATTATTAACATCTTGTATTTCTTCAACCGTTGTCCCGGAGCCGCTTGAACTTAACAGTGCAGTCAGCGTTGTTGATCGGTCCACAACACTGACTGGCACAATGCTCTCGAATGTGCCCACAGTCAGCGACGCCGTTGGGACGTTAATCATGTCGGCACCTCTGAAAACCAACCGACTTTCCGGGTCATAAGTAAACGGCCCTTTCCAGAAAGTCCGAGACTCCGCTGGAGGTCGACCAACAACAACATAGGAACCACGCTTTAATGTTCCTAGCTCCATCCCTGCCTGCTCTGCGGCAGAAGACGAATACAACTGAACTGAGTAATCCAAAAGCATTTTGTTTTCTTTATTAGCAAACACCAATTCAGCCGCAGTAAATGAAATCCCAATTAGAGGTGTCACGATTGGATTTTTCGCCATCACCCCGATGGTGCCAGCGACATTATGCGCCCGCTCCAAAGCCCTTCGAGTTTCCTCATTTTTCTCTTTGGTGACATTCATTACGCGCACTCGAAAAAATGGCGCAACTCTTTCGTCCCACCTAGGCTCGTAATAAACAAGTAAATTAGAGAAATTTAATGATTGATCCGGCTGCACGCCACGCTGATACCATACCACCAATGAATTTGCGGAACCATCCGCCTTTATACCTACATCAAGGATAACGGCATAATCAGCACTTTCAGTAATTACGCCTTTTTTCAATCCCCCTTTACCATCACTTTCATATTTTGCCGGAATCTCAACAGACCTTAGAATTATGGAAATGGGGGAATTTCGCACAATCTCGTTTTTATTTTTTTCAGAATTTAGACCTACCGACTCTAATGGTTGATTTTTCCCAGCCTGTTTCGCCCCTAAATAATAGACCCGATTATCTGCAAACTCCGGCGTAAACACAGTGTACTTATCGTTAACTTGCGGTCCTACTCCAGAACAACCAGAAACAAATACCCCCCC
>NZ_DATCVJ010000970.1:0-7481 GCF_036566945.1 Chitinophaga sp.
CAATGTTGCCGTACAGTATAGAACCTGGTTGGCTGCGGTACCAATAATGGCAGGAGAGGATTGTGTGCTGGAAATAGGGGCAGGAACCGTTATTGGGAACTTTAACCATATTTATGCAACAAAAAGTATTATACTCGGTAAAAACGTATTAACTGCGGATAAAGTTTATATTTCGGACAACCAACACGGATATGCAGATATCAATGTGCCGATTATGTTACAGGAAGTAATACAGAAAAACGAAGTGGTAATTGGTGATGGGACATGGTTAGGTGAAAATGTTTGTGTATTGGGAGCACGAATAGGAAGGAATTGCGTGATTGGAGCCAATTCAGTGGTTACAAAGGATATTCCGGATTATTGCATAGCAGTGGGAGCACCAGCAAGAATAGTAAAACGTTTTTGTCTCGTATCTAATGAATGGAAGCCGACCGAATTGTCAGGCGCGTTTAAAAAAATAGATTAGCCAACGCCCGATATCATCAAAATTTAAGAATTTAAAATAAACAGAATGAAGAATATTTTGATAACCGGTGGAGCTGGTTTTATTGGAAGTAATCTGTCTTTAAAGTTAGTTGAAAAAGGCTATTGTGTTACTGTATTAGACAATTTATCTACTCAGATACATGGTAATAATCCCGAAAAAGATTCACCACTTTATAAGTCGATATTGGGTAAGGTTACTTTTATAAAAGGTAGTGTAGTGGAAAGGGAGGATCTGGAAGCAGCTTTAGCAGGACAGGATGCGATTGTTCATTATGCTGCTGAAACTGGCACTGGACAATCGATGTACGAGGTACATAAATACACGGAAGTAAATGTAGGCGGTACTGCCTTACTGTTAGATATATTAACCAATACCAAACATAGTATAAAAAAAATTATAGTAGCATCTTCCAGATCTATTTATGGTGAGGGCAGATATAGAAGTCAGGAACTAGGTTATGTTTATCCTGATTCAAGGAGTATGGAAGCTATGACCGCTGGCGATTTCGAAGTAAAATATCCTGGCTGTAAGACATTGGAATTAGTTGCAACAGATGAGATGTCGAAAATTCATCCTTCATCCGTATATGGGATTACCAAGCAAACACAAGAGCAGTTGGTGATGACCTGCTGTAAATCTGTATCCATTGCAGGGGTGGCGTTGCGTTATCAGAATGTATATGGTCCGGGGCAATCTTTATCTAATCCTTATACAGGTATACTCTCAATTTTTTCTACGCAGATAAGAAATGGGAATACTATCAACATATTCGAGGATGGGCTTGAAAGCCGCGATTTCGTATACATAGATGATGTTGTTAATGCTACCATTTTGTGCCTGGAAAGTAAACGTGCAGATAATGAAATACTTAATGTTGGGGCTGGAGAAGCAACTAATGTGCTAACTGTAGCAAATGAATTGATAAGCAGATACGGTATTGATATTCCTGTAAAAATCAACGGAAATTTTCGGTTGGGAGATATTCGTCATAACTATGCTGATTTATCTAAAATTGAAGCTTTGCTGGGATTCAAGCCAACTGTTTCCTTTGCTGAAGGTATTGGTAGATTTGCGGAGTGGGTAAAAGAACAGGCAATCGTAGAAGATAAGTATGCTGCGTCTATTGTAGAAATGAAGGAAAAAGGACTTTTTAAATGAGTGATATGCAGTCAGTAGTTTATGGTAAGAGTGTGTTGTTCATAGGTCCTGTATTCTATCATTATCACGTTGCTTTAAAAGAAGAAATGGAAGAAAAGGGGGCGAAAGTATCCTTTTTTCCCGAGCGCGATTATGGTTTAAAATTTGGCTTTTCAAAACGATTAGGCCCGAAATACTTTCAAAGAAAACAAGATCAGTATTATCATAGAATATTGGAACAAACACAATCGGTCCAGTTTGATTATTTCTTTTTGATCAAGGGGGAATCTCTATCTTCTTCTTTTATCAAAGTATTGAGAGAAAGAAATCCGGGAATCAAATGTATTCAGTATCAATGGGACTCTGCAAAAAGGAATAATTATCTTCATTTGTTGGATAGTTTTGATAAAACAATTACGTTTGACAGCGCAGATGCCCAGAAATATAACTTGCCATATCATCCACTTTTTTATACAAGAGAAATCGCCGCTATCAATGCACATCGCGTGATAGATTACGACTTGTTAATGATCGGTACTTATTTGCCTGAAAGAACAGCTGCGTTGCAGAAAATAATTAAGTTTTGCAACGAGCAGAGTTTGGTATTAAAATATCACGTATTTCTTAACAAAGTTCATTATTACATGCAATTGGCAAAGGGGAAGCGGATAAACAGAGATATTACCAGTTTTGAATCGCTCTCATATAAGGAGGTATTGAATCTCTACGCACGGTCCAATGTTATTATAGACCTGAGTAATGTTAATCAATCGGGATTATCAATGAGAGTAATTGAAGCGCTGGGTGCCGGGAAAAAATTGATTACTACAAATAAACAGATTGTACATGAATCTTTTTATGATGAAGATTATATTCGTGTGATTAATATTGATAGTCCTGTTTTAGATAAGGAGTTTATAAAGAAAAGGTCTTCATCTGTAAATCAGGAGATTAAAAAATTACATATTAGTACCTGGCTGGAGGGATTATTTGAGCTGGTAGATTTAAAAGATTAGCATTATGGGAGGTTATGAGGTCGATCCACAGATTATGTTGTATGATACGAAGCTATCCAACTATTTACAACGGAAGTTGAAGTACTTCTTTCTGATTGTCCTTTTTTTTCTGACAACTGCTAACCAATTAATTCCTTTCCCGCTTGAGAAAATGGGAGCATTGGTATTTTCTGTTTTTTACGTATTCATGCATGAGCAATCCTTTACCCTTAATCGCTATCAGTGGACGTTGCTTGGTTTGTCAATAGGTATTGCTTTATTTTCAGCGGTGGCCAATATTTCTTCCTTCTCTTTCATGATTTTTTTTCCTGTTATTGGTTTCTTCTTCGCATTCAATTTGTCCAAAAAATTTTACTACCTGGAGCTCTTCTATTTTGCCATAGTACTGCATATTATCGTAGGGCTTCTTTTGGCAGCCGACTCCTATGTACATGGTATCAATCCGCATGTAGCAGGAATGGGAGGCAAGGGAATACCTTTTTTGCATTCAACATATGGATTAACGTCCACATCACAAAGTTTTGGGACACTTTGCATTTCGGGTCTTCTGATATATTATCTGCGAAAAGATTACAAGGAAGTAACCATTTTGGATAACTTTATTATATATCCCTTGATCACAATAGGAATATTTAATACGTTTAACAGAGCTACATTCCTGGCATATTTTATTATCCTTTTTTTTAAGAACAGAAAGTTGCTGCTGTTTTATTTACTGTGCATTCTTATATTAACTATTGTTTTTTGGGATATAATTTTACTTTCTCTTTTTAATACCAATACGATATCTTCCCGTAGTGAATTATTAGAAGGGTTTAATATCTCCTTTTGGCAGAGTCATTCATTGAAAGTATATCTTTTTGGAAGGGGGACAAATGAAGTTACTGCTAATATTTTATTCGATGTTACGTGGAGTTCAAGAAAAGATATTGAAAATGGACATGCTATGTTGCTTCATTCGTATGGATTTTTAGGGTATTTATCCTATATTTTCTCATGCCTTATATTTGTATGGACTGCCTTTTTAAGAAAATACTTTTATTTGGCGTCTATAGCATTTTATTATTTAGTCGTTGCTCCTTATATCACCCAGGAATTTGTGACTTCGACATTCTATATTATATTAGCCATTTTCATTTATATGCTTCATTGTTATACGAACGATCAGAGTCGATACTCAATTAAGCCTCAAGAGCAGGTCATATGAAAATTTTAATGATAAACCCAAGTTCCGATCTATATGGTGCCAATAGAATATTGTTAACCGTGCTACAAAAATTGTCTGCGCAGCATTCTGTTACATTGTATTTACCTGAGGAGGGGCCGTTATCTTCTTTTATAAGAAAAAATGACAGTGGCATAAATTTGATCATCCGACCCAATATGCCATTAATTGGCCGGAAATTGAACACAATAAAAGGAATAATCCATACGGCTAATAGTTTCAGAATTTCTTTTTTTTATTTTAGAAAAGAGATTAAACATTATGAACCAGATATTGTCTATATAAATACGTTGGCTGGTTTTCCTATGATCTTTCTTTTTCGTTTGCTACAGAAGAAAATATTGGTGCATGTGCATGAGATATTGGAAACCCCAAGACTTATTACAAATATTATAAATAAGTATGCTGTAAAATGGGCAGATCAAGTCATATGTGTATCTGAGCCTGTAAGACAAAATCTTCTTTTATCTGTACGGGACTCAAAAATGACCAAGAAAGTTGCAGTAATCCTTAACGGAATCGACGATAAGCAGCAAACGATTTCCTCAAAGAACAACGATAAGGTTATTGTAACCCTAATAGGGCGGATTACCAGGGGAAAGGGTATTTGGTTTTTCCTTGATACTATTTGTTTATTACCGGCCGACATGGCTGCAAAATGTGAATTTCGTATTATTGGGGGCCCTGCTCCTGGACGGGAGAATTTGATTGATACACTGCAGGCAGACATAGCTGGACATGTGTATTCTTCGCAGATTGTTTTTATCCAATTTATGGAGAACATTACTCCTATGCTTAATGAAACTGATATTTTGGTAGTACCTTCACTGATGCGCGAATCTTTTCCAACAACTATTCTGGAGGGATTGAGTGCAGGTAAACCCGTTATAGCTACAAATACCGGAGGTGCTATACAATCCATAGCATCCGGCGTGGACGGCATATTAATTGATGCTGGTGATAATGTTGGTTTTGCTAATCATTTAGCAAAAATGATAGAAAATCCGAAAGTGAGAGAAGTATTTGGAGTAAAAGCCAGACAGAAATTTCTTGCTAAATTTCAGGTTTCGCGATTTCAGGACGATGTTGCCCATTTTATTGATGAGAAATTTCCTTTAAGCTAATTGGTACCAGAAAGAAGAGAGTGTCATAAAAATTGATATAATATTTTAACCTGGCTTTAAAAACGTTTGGCAAAGACCGCTATTGCTTGAATAACCTTTAATTTTAATGTATGTTAAGAAAGGGTAAATCCATAATATTGGGAGGTATCATTGCGTCTGCTTTTGTGTTTTGCAACGGAACCGTAAGTGAAAATTCCATGAATAAAGTCGAAAAATTTGTTGTGGATGGAAAATCGACTGGAACTTTGGCTGATGATTCTTCTACTAATGCCATTAAAGAAATAAAAGACAGATCTGCAATTTTATCATTTGCATCGTCAAATGTCAGGTATAGTGCGAACACTACTCCGATTGGAAAAGTGCAACTTACCACGTCTCTACAGGCATGGAAGGGAGAACGTATCAGTGCCCAGATATTGATTTGGCCGTCCACCAATATTCGACATTTGTCAGTAAAAGCTACTGACTTTAAAGGGCCAGGTCAGTCATCTTTCCCTGCAAATGCACTTAGTTATGGATTTATCAGGTACATTTTAGCAAATGAGTCAGGGGGGAATTGCGGTAAGATTCCAAATCTGCCCACATTGAGTGTTCCCGATGCTATATCTCCACAACAGAGTATAACTGTTAATAAGAATCAATTGCAACCGGTTTGGCTTAGTGTGTCAGTTCCTTCCACAGTCCCGGCTGGAACATACACAGGCAAACTTACTTGTACTGATGATAGTAAAGGAATTTATGATACACTTACTGTAGCAATACAGGTTGCCAACCATATACTACCTCCTCCTTTAAAATGGGATTTTTTTCTGGATCTTGGCCAGTTTCCGCTGAGCGAAGCAAAGTATTACAAGGTTAAACCCTGGAGCGAAGAACATTTTACCCGTATTAGAACTAATATGAGACGATTAGCAGATGCTGGTGAAAAAGTAATAACTACCAGTTTTTTTTGGGACATGTTTAGCATGGAAGGGGTAGGGTCTGATGAAGGAACCCTTATGATCCGGGTTCAAAAGAAAGCTAATAATGAATTTACCTACGATTTTACAAATTTTGATAAATGGGTAACCTTCATGATGGGGTTAGGAATTAACAAACAGATTAGTGTGTATGGCCTTTACCCATTTAATAGCAATTTTGAATTTTATTTTAAGAATGATAAAACGGACTATAGTAAGCAGCAAGTAGCTCCAGCAAAATCAGGGATGACAATTAGACAGAATTATACCAAGCAAGCCTTTACACTGCTTTCTGATGATTATAAGACATTTTGGAAAGGGATGCTTAGTGCCTTTGCAAAGCACCTAAAAGATAAAGGTTGGTTTGATCGGACTGTTTTATTTATCGATGAGCGCCCCGCGAAAGAAACCAAAGCAGTCATTGATTTTGTTAAGAGTACAGTTCCTGACTTCAAAGTTGGTTACGCAGGTGGCTATCATTCGGAGTTCATGGAGAATGTTGATTATTTTTCTATTGCGTCTTATTTGACCATGCCGTTAGATATGCTAGATAGAAGAAAAAAGCAGGGGAAAATAACCACAGATTATACCTGTTGTACTGAGAAGCATCCGAATATTTTTACCTACTCTGATCCTGCAGAAGGGGTTTTTTTAGGTTGGTATGCAGTGGCCAATAATTATGATGGTTATACACGCTATGCCTATAACCAATGGGTAACTTATTCTGGAACTGATACCAGGCATCCAAGTTTACCGGCTGGTGATTATCTGTTGGTTTATCCCAACGATAATTCTTCTGTCCGTTTCGAAAAATTGAGAGAAGGTATTCAGGATTTCGAGAAAATAGAAATCCTACAACGGGAATGGAAAAAAAATAACCAGAATGATAAATTAAACAAACTGGCCACTATATTGAGCAGGTTCAAAAGAACAAGCGTTAACAGTATCAATGATTACAAACAAGTAGTGGAAGATGCACAGCGTTTTATAAATAGCCAATAGCCCTTGAAAAGACATCAGAAATCAATAAAGACTACTTCGTTTTCTGAAGTAGTCTTTAGATTAACGCAATTGGAACCAGCGAATTATTGCTGTTCCTAATTATTGCAAATTCAACGATTATTGAGTTTTTTAGTAATATTGTGTTAGTCTTTCCATAAAATACTTATTATATATGTTTTTTAACATTGATATTTGTGATTATCCTGGAATTGATTTTTTGTATTTATATTGAAAATATACAGTTACATGAAAGTTGCTATTATTGGCACTCGTGGTATCCCAGCTAAATATGGTGGTTTCGAGACTTTTGCAGAAGAATGTGCCGGTAGGTTGACTGAACTTGGCTATGAAATGTCGGTAATGGGAGAGAAAAAGGATCATGAATCGTTATCGTCATATAAAGGAATAAAGCTGGTTTATACGGATCTGAACAAAACGGAACACCCTATAAAGTATTATTACAGATCGATTAAGCTAGCCCTTAAAGATAAAAATGATATTATTATAATAGCCGGTGTAGGAGGTGCAATA
>NZ_DATCVJ010000971.1:0-5361 GCF_036566945.1 Chitinophaga sp.
CGGGGGATTTACCACCCGGTGCGTAGTGGATTTCAGGCGGTTATTGGTTAAGCGTTGTAGCATATCCCCAACATTTACCACAATTTGTTCCGGTAAAGAAGTTACCGGAACCCAGTTCTCCTGTTTGTCCAGGATCTGTAAGCCATCTGCAGAAGCACCTACCAGCAAAGTAATCAGGTTGATGTCTTCATGTTGTTCTGCTCTGATAGCAGATTTAGGCTCCTGGGTAATGGGTGGATAATGGATGGCTCTCAGGATGGAATTACCATTATGTATTTTATCGTCAAAATAGTTTTCGTCTAAACCAAGATATAAGGCGATGGCCTGCAACAGGTATTTCCCCGATTGCTCAAACCCACGATACGCTTTAAAGAAAGTAGGCGTAAATTCAGGCACTTCCGCTACCTGCACATTTTCCGGATATTCAGCACCGATAGGATCATTATCTTCTACCGTTTGCCCAAACTGAAAAAACTCTTTCAGATCCGGTGCTTCATAACCTTTGGCGTGTTCCTTACCAAAGGAGGTATAGCCACGCTGACCAGCCAGTTCCGGAATTTCGTATAAATGTTTGGTATCAAAAGGGAGCTTAAAGAATTGTTGCACATAATTGTAGAGGTCCGCAATCAGCTCATCAGGAATCCCATGATTCTTTACCGCTACAAAACCAACTTCTTCGTAAGCCTTCCCTAGCTGCTGCACAAAGGCAGCCTTTCGTTCTGCATCTCCCGACGTGAAGTCCGCCAGATCCACAGAGGGAATAGAGTGGGTTGTTGCCATATCTTGATATTATTGTTTTGGAGCGATAAAGGTAGGGAAAAAGAGCGAACCAGCTTTTAGCCATTAGCTTTTAGCTTTTAGCAAAATGCAGCGGAGAACATAGTCTGGATGTCCATCTCCGCTGCATTTTGCTAAAAGCTAAAAGCTAATGGCTAAAAGCTCTTTCAAAGTATTGTTCTTCGGCAGGGGTGATATCCACCACTGCATACCGATCTACCTGGTTGATCAGCATCTCATCCATGATGTCGACCACATTTTTGTAGTTCGATTTTTTATCTGCTTTGATCAGCACCATCAATTCATTTTTATGAAATGCCTGAAGTACGGAGGTTCTTTTATCGATGATAACATCCCGGATGCCGGCATGATTGGCGTAGCTGGTATAGTGTACCTGTGGCGGCATAGCAGGGTCGTTGCCAATACCTTCATACCAGGCGATGCGATTATCAGGTCCCAGGATAACGGTGAGCGCTTTTTTAGCAGGCAACGACATCGGATCGCCGTCGTCTTTGGGCATAAGCAGATCCATTGTTTTAGGCTGCGCCATGGTGGTGGTCAGCATAAAAAAAGTGATCAGCAAAAAGCCCAGATCCACCATGGGCGTCATATCTACACGGGTAGATTTTTTATTACTACGGGTGCCGCGGTCACCGCTTTTTTCGGAAGTATTTATTTCAGCCATCATTAACGGTTTAGGATAAACGAAAAGTGGTTGAAAGCGCTTTCAGATATTAGATGCGATGTTGGGAAAATTCCATACGCGAATTTTTGTCTTACGCAGGATGATACTGATTTAGATGATTTTCAGGATATTATTTTTTTGATTTCGGGAGATGGAAAATAATCAGGCGGATATTATTGTAAACCTTATCCAGACGGTATTTAAACAAAAAAAAGATGAGCGAAAATTAATGTGAGTTTCACATCAATCTTCGCTCATCTTTTTAATCTTATAAAATCCCAAAAAACAAAATCGGGAAAATCATCTAAATCAGTATCATCCTGAGTAAGACAAAAATTCGCTTAAAACTCCGCACTTTTCGGTGTTCTCGGGAATGCAATCACATCACGGATATTCGTCATGCCGGTAACAAACAGCATCAGGCGTTCAAAACCAAGGCCGAAACCAGCGTGTGGTGCAGTACCATAACGACGGGTATCCAGGTACCAGCTTAATTCTTCTGCCGGCACGTGCATTTCACCCATACGTTTTACCAGTTTGTCGTAGTCTTCTTCACGCTGAGAACCACCTACCATTTCGCCAATGCCCGGGAACAGGATATCCATTGCCCTTACGGTTTTGCCGTCATCATTGAGCTTCATGTAGAAAGACTTGATTTCTTTAGGATAGTCGGTTAAGATCACCGGTTTCTTAAAGTGTTTTTCTACCAGGTAGCGTTCGTGTTCGCTCTGCAGATCAGCGCCCCAGTCTTCAATCAGGTACTGGAACTTTTTGTTTTTATTATGCTTGCTGTTTTTCAGGATATCGATCGCTTCTGTATAAGTAATGCGTACAAACTCGTTGTGCAGTACAAATTCCAGCTTTTCTATCAGTCCCATTTCACTGCGTTCCAGCTGTGGTTTCTGCTTGTCTTCTTCTACCAGGCGGCTGGCCAGGAAGTCGAGGTCATCGCGGTTGTTATCCAGCACATATCCAATCACAGATTTAATGAATGCTTCCGCCAGATCCATATTGTCTTCCAGTTCATAGAAAGCCATTTCTGGCTCAATCATCCAGAACTCAGCGAGGTGGCGGGCTGTGTTGGAATTCTCTGCACGGAAAGTAGGTCCGAAAGTGTAAATATCTCCGAAAGCCATCGCTCCCAGTTCCCCTTCCAGCTGTCCGGATACCGTCAGGTTAGTTGATTTACCGAAGAAGTCTTCTTTGTAATCAATCTCTCCATTCTCTGTCAGCGGCGGGTTTTTCATGTCCAGTGTGGTTACCCGGAACATTTCACCTGCACCTTCAGCATCAGATGCGGTGATAATTGGCGTGTGCAAATACACAAATCCACGTTCGTTAAAGAAGCGGTGTACGGCAAATGCGAGGGCATGACGTACGCGGAAAATAGCGCCGAATGTATTGGTACGGAAACGCAGATGCGCTATTTCACGCAGGTATTCCAGGCTGGGCTTGTTCTTCAGTTGCAACGGATATTTCTCCGGATCACAGTCACCCAGTATTTCCAGGGTAACCGCCTTCAGTTCTACTTTCTGACCTTTACCCAAAGATGGAATAATTTCTCCGGTAGCGCTGATAGCAGCCCCGGTGGTGATGCGCTTCAGCAGCGCAGCATCTGTATTTTCGGTATTGATAACTATTTGTAAATTATTATTGGTAGAGCCATCGTTCAACGCTATAAACTGATTGTTGCGGAAGGAACGCACCCAACCCTTAACCGTTACTTCGTAATGCGCCTTGTCGTCTGACAAGATTTGCTTGACTTTCACCCTTTGGCTCATAATATATTATATTTTAGGACTGCAAAAATAAGTGGAAAACTTCATAGTATATAGTCCGGGGGCCCGCCTTTTCCGAACCCTCTTTGCAAATGAAATGTTAAAAATCACTGGATAGCTTGGCTCATGATCAATAGAATCAGGGTTTTAAGCTTCCCGCTGACAGTCTTTTACAGCCCGGGGAAGACTGTATTACAGGCCGCTTTGGGGCAATTATACCCTAAATATTTTTGGATAATAGTAAAACTTGTTTTAATCTTGCGGTATATTCTGCCTGATTAAGTTCATTTTCACATCTTCATCAGCAGTTCCTAAACTCAATCATTCCCTATCAAATTTAATAAGCTAATTAAATTTATTGACTCAAAAACAATTATTTGTAATTGGTGTATGTTGGTATGCAGTGGTACCCGCCTCACAACACTTCTAAAATTTGACAACACAGATGATGTACGACATCTTACAACTGAACGACATGCTCGTTCCTGAGCTGCTTGATATTGCAGAGAAACTGGACGTTCCCAACGCAAAAAAACTGAACAAACAGGACCTTATCTACAAAATTCTTGATAAACAAGCAGTATTAGCCTCAGAAGATAACCAAGCCAACGGAGACGAAAAGAAAGCACGTAAACGCAAACCTGTAAAGAAAGAAGACGGTAACCACGTTGCTGAAGAACCTGCTCACGCTGAAGAAAAACCAGCTGCTAAAAAAACAGTCGCTAAAAAAACTACCGGTACTAAATCAAAAGATCATGATGCGGACGAAGCACCGGTAAATTCTGCAAAACCTAAGATTAAAGATTTTGAGATAGACCTGGACAGCATTCCTTCTCTCACCTTCGATGATGATGATGATATCATCATTCCTTCTTTTACAGAAGATGAAGAACCAGAAGAGGAAGAAGAAGTGGTATCTATCCCTGCCGCAGAGGAAGAAGAAGAACATGACGACGATGATTTCGTAGTGCCCGGAGAAATTCCAATTGCACCTGCAGCGCAGAAAAACCGCTACCCAAGCAAGAAAGAACCAGTTTTCAATATAGAATTTGATGGCGTAATAGTAAGTGAAGGCGTACTGGAAATGATGCCCGATGGCTACGGTTTCCTCCGCTCTTCCGATTATAACTACCTCAGTTCACCGGATGATATTTATGTATCTCCTTCCCAGATAAAACTCTTTGGTCTTAAAACCGGTGATACCGTGAAAGGCTCCGTACGCCCACCTAAAGAAGGTGAAAAGTACTTTGCTTTACTGAAGGTAGAAACCATCAATAATAAATCACCCGAAGAAGTACGCGACCGTGTACCTTTCGATTACCTGACCCCACTGTTTCCTTTTGAGAAACTGCGGTTAACCACCACTTCCAATAACTACTCTACGCGTATCATGGACATGTTTACGCCTATCGGTAAAGGACAGCGCGGACTGATTGTTGCGCAACCTAAGGTAGGTAAAACCATGCTGCTGAAAGAAGTAGCCAATGCCATCGCTACTAACCATCCTGAAATTTATCTGATGGTAGTATTGATTGATGAGCGTCCGGAAGAGGTAACAGATATGGAACGTAGTGTAAAGGCAGAAGTAATCGCTTCTACTTTCGATGAACCAGCTGAAAAACACGTGAAAGTATCTGCTATCGCGCTGCAAAAAGCAAAACGCCTGGTAGAATGCGGCCACGATGTAGTGATCCTGCTGGATTCCATTACACGTTTGGCAAGAGCGCACAATACCGTGGCACCGGCTTCCGGTAAAGTATTGAGCGGTGGTGTGGAAGCAAATGCTATGCAGAAACCTAAACAGTTCTTCGGTGCGGCCCGTAAAATTGAACACGGTGGTTCATTAACCATCCTGGCTACCGCATTGATCGACACCGGTTCTAAAATGGATGAAGTAATCTTTGAAGAATTCAAAGGTACCGGTAACATGGAACTGTTGCTGGATCGTAAACTGGCTAACAAACGTATCTTCCCGGCGATCGATGTTTCTGCATCGTCTACCCGTCGCGATGACCTGTTGCTGGATAAAGATTCTCTCAAACGTATCCACATCCTGCGTAATCACCTCGGTGATATGAATACAGATGAGTCTATGCACTTCATGCTGCAACATATGCGCGG
>NZ_DATCVJ010000972.1:0-6827 GCF_036566945.1 Chitinophaga sp.
AAAAAAGGGCAAAATCAAACTGAACAAAATGAACAGCCGCCGGCCGGCTGAACAGTCACTCATTTTCGGGAGTACCTTTTGTCACTGAACAGACCAAAAATAGCAGGTGTATCGAGCCATAAAAAAGGGCTGCTTCAACCGTTGAAGCAGCCCTGTACCGAAAATCCCGTAGTTGCCATATTACTTATTAATATAAGTATGATTGGAATTTCATTACTTAAAAGTAATATGGCGATCCTGAACAACCACCTGATCTGGTGGTTTGAACAAAAAGAACAGACCCAAACCGAATGCACAAAATGCCTACTGGCTCACTACATCTCTATAACTCTTAATGGTATCGTGTGCTTCCTTTAGATTAGCCTGTTGACCGGCAATAAGTTCACGTACACTATAAGGCATGGAAACATCACTCCCTAACGCGTCTGCATAGGCGCGCTGTACGGCATCTTCCCCATATTCACAGGACGAGAAGAGAGAGTATCTGTCTGTTCCCGTGAATGTGGTTTTGACAGACATCCAGGTACGATATAGTTTACCACTGATAGTAGTATCTGTTTCGGCATCTGCCCCTTGCGCCTGCAGCTGCTGATTCAATTCTGCTACATATTTTACACTGTCATTGATCATATGTTGAAACAATGCTTTTACATCTGCATCATTGCTGGCAGCCTTTGCACTTTTGTACCCTTCTATCCGGTCATTATTAATTTTTACAAGGTCACTTAGCAGGGTCACCAATTTTTCGTCTTGTAGCATATCAAAAAATTTATGGTTAAAAAAACACATGCTGTTATCTATCTTTTCATTTTCAAAAATGTATCCATTTTACTAAACCCTTTATCATAAAGTATTTCCAGAGAGGTGTGTCCGTTACTTCCCGTCCTTTTTCTTCCCGGTTGGTGGAGAAGCTTCCACAACACAGCGGTGTCTGCAATGCAGAGGTAGCTGTAAACAAAGCAATTACCTTATTGGCATAAATTTTTGAGTAAGGAAGATGAATCAAATCCTTAAAACATGAACAGTCTTCTTTATTTAATCGCCGTAATTCTCATTATAGGATGGATACTTGGTTTCTTTGTTTATTCTGCCGGATCATTAATACATGGCTTGCTTGTGTTGGCTATTATTGCGATCCTTGTAAATATAATCAGGGGAAGGGCTTTATAGAATTACGCCGCATCTTCTTATTCCTTGTTTAGTATGTTGTATAACACATATTAAACAAGGAATTTTTCTTTTCTGATACCTGTGTTTTACTTCGCTGCATTTATTTTCTCTTTTTTAAAACCGCTTTTCACAAGACCCCGTATATGACGATCAGGTGTCTGCGCGAGCGTACCTGCCGGCACTGATGAAACCCGCTACTGTTCAAGGACAGAGCATTGTGATCATGTATTGTATCATCACATAAAATTTTACATTATGCACATTATGAAGAACCCCTCCCGGGACGAGGGTAAGGAAGTTATGCCCAATATGCAGCGCCGGAACTTTCTCAAATACCTCGGTATGGGCTCAGCCCTGGTTACCGCAGTATCTATTGCTTCCAGCTGTAATAAAGACGATAATAACCCACCCGCCAATAACGGTGTGAGCTTGGGTAGCGGCGATGTAGCTGTATTAAACTATGCTTATGCACTGGAACAGCTGGAGGCAGCCTTTTACACACAAGTTGTGAATTCACCTTACGCCGGTATGACCTCCACTGAACTGGATTTCTTTCAGAATATCAGGGATCACGAAATTGGTCACCGTGAATTTTTCAAAGCCGCATTAAGCACCAGCGCTATCGCCGGACTCGATGTAAATTTCAGTTCAATCGATTTTTCCAAAAGAGATAGTGTACTGGGTACCGCAAAAGCATTTGAGGATCTGGGTGTTTCCGCTTATAACGGCGCCGCGCAATACATTTCAAAAACCGCAACAGGACTGGTTTATCTTGGCTTGGCAGGAAAAATAGTATCTGTAGAAGCACGCCATGCTGCTTATATCCGCGACCTCATTTCACCGGGATCATTTGCTGATACAGATGTGATTGATGCCAATGGTTTGGATATGGTAAGAACACCCGCACAGGTGTTCGCCATCGCTGGCACCTACATTAAAACAAAGATTGATACGACTACTTTACCGAAATAAGATATTTCACCTGTTAAAAACTCTGATCATATGGATCTTCAAAATATTTTCAAGGAAATCGAAAAAATCGATCCTGAAGTATACGACAGGCTGGATACCCGTCGCAATGCCATGAAGCAATTTACAAACATCAGTGGTAAAATTGCACTGGCTGCCATTCCATTTGCACTCGGCAGTATGTTCAACAAGGCTTATGCGCAAACCTCCACTACGGCTTCGGTAGTAGATGTGCTGAAATATGCACTCACACTGGAATACCTGGAAGCAGCCTTTTATACCAAAGGCGTTAACACAGTAGGACTTATTACAGCACCAGCTGCGCAGGGAGCTATTCAAACTATACAGAAACATGAAAATGCACACGTCATCTTTTTAAAAGGTGTATTGAGTAGTCTGGGTACATCTCTTGACAGTCCTACCTTCGACTTCACTGCCGGTGGTGCATTCCCGACTGTTTTCAGTGATTACAACGTGTTCCTGGCCATTGCGCAGGCATTTGAAGATACTGGTGTCCGCGCTTACAAAGGACAAGCCGGCAATATCCAGAGTAATGCCACCGTATTAACTGCGGCATTGAGTATTCACTCTGTAGAAGCCCGTCATGCTGCACATATACGTTCTATGCGCCGTGCCATCGGACAGTTTGGTGCTACTACCGCACTCAAACCATGGATCACACTTAATCAGAGCGGCATTGCTACTACGGCTGTAAATGCCACCTACGCCGGTGAGGAAGTGACCACACAGGCCGGTGTGAACATTTCCGCATTAGGCAACATTGGTGCAGACAGAGCATCTGAATCATTTGACGAACCTTTGGCCATGGCAGATGTACTCGCCATCGCCCAATTATTTATAAAAGCTTAAGTACGCTATAAGTTGGTCAGATGGAGAAAAGGCTGGCTCTTTCGGGCCGGCCTTACTTGCGTGGTATGCGCGGTATTTCCTAACTTGCTGCCATGAAAAAATACCTGCTTTTTCTGAGCATACCCATGCTGTTGTTCATCTGCAGCTGCAGTACCTCCCGTAAAACTGCTATTGCTGCCAATGGTTTCGGACAACTGAAATTCATCGGTCAATATATTGTTCCGCATCACCTTCCTTTCAATGGTACCGTTACCGGAGGATTGTCCGGAATAGATTACGATGCCACCACCGGAAATTATTATCTCATTTGCGACGACCGCTCTGCATTAAATCCTGCACGCTTTTATACGGCAAAGCTCTATTTCTCCGACAAATCATTTGACAGCGTTAGGTTTACCGCCGTCACCACTTTGTTGCAGGCTAACGGCAACGCCTATCCCGATAGTAAAACTAATGCAGCCCTCACCCCCGATCCGGAAGCATTGAGATATAATGCTAAAAAAAATTGCCTGGTATGGAGCAGTGAAGGGGAGCGGATCGTCAACGAAAAAGATACCATCCTTACCAATCCAGGGGTGTATGAAATCACTACCACCGGTCAGTATATTGATTCCTTTGCATTACCCTCACAGTTCCGGATGCAGGCCACCGACAATGGCCCCCGGAAAAACGGCGTGTTTGAAGGATTGGGATTTACCCCCGGCTATCGGTATATGTATGTGAGCCTGGAAGAACCCCGCTATGAAGATGGTCCACGGGCAGATGTGCGCGATACCACTGCCTGGACCCGGCTCCTGAAATATGATAACAATACCCGTCAGCCGGTGGCGCAATATGCCTATAAACTGGAGCCCGTGGCATTTCCAGCCAGTCCGGCCAATGCCTTTAAAGTAAATGGGATCTCCGACATCATGGTGCTGGATGATCATAAAATGCTGACCATAGAACGTTCTTTTTCTACCGGTGTAAAAGATTGTACCATCAAAGTTTTTGTAACAGATGTAAGTGCAGCCACTGATATCAGTGCCGTTAATTCCCTGCAGACCAGCACCCGGTTTAAGCCAGCCACCAAAAAACTGCTGCTGGATTTCGTAAGTCTGGGAAAATACATAGACAATATTGAAGGCGTGACCTTTGGCCCGGTTTTGCCCAATGGGCACCAAAGTCTGGTTTTTGTGGCAGATGATAACTTTGCGGCCACCGAGGAAAGCCAGTTTTTTGTGTTCGAAATTATGCCGTAAGAACAATACCCTGCGATGGTTGTTATGAACGGAAAACCTGCTTTTATGAAATGCTTGCCACTACTATTAGTATGCGTAGCCGCTGCTGCCTGTCAGCATGCCGGTACTAACGCCAGTGCTGTGGATAGTTCTGCCATTAATGCTGCTGATACCGCCACCTGGGTTACTTATTCCGGTACCTTACCTTGTGCAGACTGTGAAGGTATTGTAACGGAGCTGTCGCTTCACCGACCACCAGATGAGCGCTTCACATTAAAAGAAACCTATCAGGGAAAAAATCAAACCTTTTCCAGTGAGGGTAACTATGCCATCGTGCATGGCACCCCTTCCGACCCCGGAGCATCGGTGCTTCGCCTCAATCCGGATAAAGACAGAAATTTGCAGCGCTGCTTTCAGCAGATAGACGAAAATGAGTTGAAGATGCTGGATGTAGATATGAAATCCATAGAAAGTAATCAAAATTATACCCTAAAAAAGGTTTTATAGCATTTTTGCAGCAAAATTGAATGATAAATGAGCGCTGGCTTAAAATAAACCGGGGCCTTATATTATATCAAAAAAGTCGCTTAAATTTAGCGTTGACGCGCGAACATTTTATCATTTCAAGCATGCTATGAATCGAATTCCGGGCTTTCTGATTTTATTTTTACTCTTTGCGACCCATCTCTATGGCAAAACTCCTACCGACAGTTTACTCCGGGAGCTAAATAAGGCCATGGAAAAATCAGCCGTTTACGATTCCATTAAAATAAGGGGTATTGATAGCATAAAGCGTCGCTTACCGGCCGTAGCCAATAATCCCACCGCTAAGTATCACGTCTACCTACAGTTATATAACGCCTATAAGGTTTTTAATTTTGATTCCGCTTTTGTGTACGCCCAACAGCTGGAACAACTGGCCGAACAACTACATGACCCGGTGCTGATGACAGCTTCGAAAGTAAAGATTGGCTACGTGTTGCTGTCGTCCGGTATGTTTACCGAAACAGCCGCCTTTGTAAATACTATTGATGCCACCGGCGCACCCGATAGTATAAAGATTGAGTTTTACCTGATGAAAAGCCGGCTTTACTTTGATCTGGCAGACTATAACCAGGACAAATATTACACGCCGAACTATATTAAACAGGCTAGCGCCTATATTGATTCCGCCCTGCAGCTGATACCAGTCAATTCCTTTGAATATAAATACAATAAAGGGTTACAGCTTTTTAAAATGGGGGACACTCCCGGCGCCCTGGCCATTTATCCTAACCTCGATGCGCCCGGTATCAGCGACCGGCAACTGGCCATATCTGCCTGTACGCTGGGCGCTATCTATGAGGCAGTGCACAATACCGATACTGCTATTGCCCTCATGACCCGCTCAGCCATTGCAGATATCCGGTCCTCTACCAAAGAAACCATGGCCAGCTACAGTTTGGCCACCCTGTTGTTTGAAAGGGGGGATATCAAAAATGCATCTCATTGTATTGAAAGAGCCATTGGGGAAGCCGTATTTTATGGCGCCCGGCAACGAAAGGTAATGGTGAGCAGCATTCTCCCGATTATTGAACACGAAAGGATTAATACCGCGGAAGAAAGAACTAAGTCGCTGTTGATCTATGCCGCCATTGTTACGCTGTTGCTGGTAGCCCTGGTAGTATTGGCCATTACCGTATTCCGGCAGGTGCAGAAACTGAAAACGGCCCAGCGCATTATTACTGCAGCGCACCTGAAACAACAGGAAATTAATAACCAGCTGCTGGAGGCCAATAAAATAAAAGAGGAGTATGTAGGCTATTGCTTTAATATCAACGCCACCTACATCGGAAAAATAGAAAAGCTGAAACAAAGCCTGGAACAAAAACTGGCCGATAATAAGCCCAATGAGCTGAGGTTTCTCGTCAACAATATCAATATCCGGCAGGAGCGGGAAGAACTCTTCACCAATTTTGACCGGGTGTTCCTCAAAATATTCCCTCATTTTGTTGAGGAGTTTAATACCTTCTTTGATAAAGACAACCGGATAGTATTAAAGGAGAATGAATTACTAAATACCGATATCCGGATCTTTGCCCTGATCCGGATCGGTATCAATGATAATGAAAAGATTGCCCGTATCCTGGAGTATTCAGTAAATACCATTTACGCCTATAAAACCAAAATCAAAAAGCGTTCTTTAATTCCCAGCGAAGAGTTTGAAAACCACGTAATGAGCATTAAAGCCTTGTAAAAAAGACCATTATATGCTTTCATTCCGTTAATATATAATTATTTTATATATAATAGTAACGTATTGATTATCAATTATACTATTTGTTGGGTATTGCTTATTTCGCCTTTATTTTCTATATTTTAACTGTAATAGTTGTTGACCTGCTGATAGTGCTTTTACTTTGGTTCATCAGTAGAAAAAGAAAACCAAAATTCTAAATCTAAACATTGTAATTAAAACCATTTAAAGAAGACAAACGACACCGGTCGTTTCCAAAAAATTTAATCCACGTTGTCAAACTGCCGAGACTACTCCGCAAGCAACGCCTTATTTCCGTTCACTAAATAATGAAAAACATTTAATCCACGTAACAGCATCGA
>NZ_DATCVJ010000973.1:0-6843 GCF_036566945.1 Chitinophaga sp.
GTCAGAAAAAACAAAAGTCTATTTCTCCTTCGATTACTTCAATGAAAAAGGACTCCTGAAACTGGATGAACTGAAACGCTATTCTACCCGCTTAAACATCGATCAAACGATTAACGATGCACTTAAAGTAGGCGTGCAAAGCCAGATCACTTACTATGATCAGGGCGCCCGTCGCGATCCGCTGAATCAGGCCAACAAATATATTCCGTTGGGTTCCCCCTATGATTCTGCCGGCAACCTGGTGTTATTCCCTAACAGTGGCTCTGCTATCAACCCGCTGGCGGATGAACAACCCAATGCCTATTTAAATAACACCGGCACAACCCGCACTTTTATCAACGCTTACCTGGAACTCACACCCTTCAAAGGATTTATGTTCCGTTCCAATTTTGGGGTAACGCTGGAAAATGCGAAACAAGGCGTCTTTGCTTCCAAAAGCTCCATCGACCGATCTACTGCGTCTACCTCGCGGTCACAGTCGAACGGGAGTTCCCGCCGGTTTCTCAGTTGGGAAAACGTAGCGACCTATAACAAAACCATCGGCAACCACTCTTTTGGCATCACCGGCGTGGCCAGCGTACTCACAGATCAGCGCGATTCTTCCCTCATGCAGGGTGAAGGACAGCTGCTGCCTTCTCAACTGTACTATGCGCTGCAAAACAACGTCAGTGGCATTGCTATTCGCAACAGCTATCAGGCGAGTAAACTGATTTCTTTTACCGCACGCCTGAACTATGCGTTCAAAGGGAAATACCTCTTGTCACTGACCGGCCGCTCCGATGGCTCGTCTAAATTAGCCCCCGGCAATAAATGGGCCTTCTTCCCATCTGTCGCAGGCGCGTGGCGTATCAGCGATGAAGCGTTCATGAAGTCACAAACATTCCTGAGCGACCTGAAACTGAGAGTGAGCTATGGTATCGCAGGTAATGATGCGGTAGCGCCTTATTCCAGCACCGCTTATCTCACTAAAGTTCCTTTCTCTTACGATGATACCAATGCCGCCATGGCCTACGCTATCGGTGATCAGGCTGGCAACAAAAATCTGAAATGGGAATTGTCCACTACCAAAAACATCGGACTCGATTTCGGTATCATAGCCAACAAAATCAGCGGTAGCATCGACTACTACGATACGCAAACCAAAGATCTGCTCCTGCTGCGTACTTTACCTACTTCCACGGGTGTTAGTACGGTGATACAAAACATTGGTAAAACCCGCAACAGGGGAATAGAAATAGGCATCAACACCACTAACATTGTGACGGCAGATTTCAGGTGGACATCCAACATCGTATACTCCCGTAACAAAGAAGAAATCGTGGCACTGGCAGATGGCAACACCAATGATGTGGCCAATGGCTGGTTCATAGGTTCCCCGGTGAAAGTATATTTCGATCAGCAAAAAATTGGGATCTGGCAAACAGCCGATGCGGGTGAAGCAACGAAGTATGGCTACAAACCCGGTGATATCCGCGTAAAAGACCAGGACGCCAATGGTATCATCAATTCTGCAGACCGTATTATTCTCGGTGCACAGGTGCCTAAATGGAGTGGTGGGTTGAATAACGATTTCCGCTACAAAAATTTTGATCTCAACATCTACGTGTTTGCACGCATAGGACAATGGATCAATTCTGAATATGCTGCTAAATTTGATCCACAGGGACTGGAAAACAGCGCTCCGCTTAATTACTGGACACCTGAAAATGCTTCCAACGATTATCCGCGCCCGAATGCAAGTCTTTCTAAAGATGGTACGCCCTTCATTAAAACACTGGGCTATAAAGAGGGCTCTTTTGTGAAGATCCGCAATTTGTCTCTCGGCTATACCTTCTCCGGGCAGGCATTGAAGTCAATGCACCTGAGTAGTCTTCGTTTATACGTGACCGGTAAGAACCTCTTTACTTTCAGCAAAATAAAAGACTACGATCCGGAAAGAGGCGGTGATCTGAGTAACCCACTCACTAAAATGTATGTGGCCGGATTAAATGTTGAGTTTTAATTTTTCAAAAAAGCAGTTATGAAACCGAACATAAATAAATACTTTATTATACTGGCAATAGCCGCTGCAAGTCTTGCTGGTTGCGCCAAGCAGCTGGAAGAATACAACCCTGGCGGCACTACCAGCGACGCTGTATATTCTACCCCTGAAGGATTTGAAACGCTGGTAAATGCTGCGTATACCTATAACCGTTGGTGGTATGGAAAAGAAGAAGGGTACAGTATTGCAGAAATGGGTACAGACATCTGGACCAGCGGCACCGGTGATAAATATCCCGACATCACCAACTATAATAACCTGCAGGCCAGCAATACCGTGATGAGTGGATTGTGGAAACAATTATATGCAGCCATCAATCTGTGCAATGCCGGTATTACCCGCATCGATAAAGCCGGTTTGACAGAAGATAAAAAGAAAGTACGCAATGCAGAGCTACATTTTCTCCGTGCTTTTTACTACTGGCATATTGTGGAAACCTGGGGTGGTGTGAATTTTACATTGGAAGAAACTTCCGGCGCCGTTACTACTGCTAACCGTACCCCGGTAGAGAAATTTTACACACAAATTTTTGCTGACCTGGATGTGGCGGTGAATAACTTACCCGTTACCACTACCGATTATGGCAGGGTCACCAAACCTGCAGCAGAAGCCTTTCTGGCGAGAATGTATCTCACCCGTGGCATGAACCAGCAGGCGGCAGATATGGCTGATAAAGTAATTAATAATTATAGCTTTGCATTACTGCCAAAGTATGCAGATTTATGGCGCATGGATAACCTGCAAAATAAAGAAGTGATCTGGGCGGTTAACTATATGAAAAACCTGGTATTCGATGACCGTACCGATGCCACGCTGTTTCCCAACGGGCACTCCCGTGGCGCCAACAATGGTCACCTGATGTTTGCCATGAAGTATGATGACCTTCCGGGTATGCAACGGGATGTGTTGAACCAACGCCCGTTTAACCGTTACATGCCTACGTTGTTTTTGTTAAACCTGTTCAATGATAAAGCAGATGCGCGTTATCAGGCTTCTTTCAAACAGGCATGGCTTTGCAATAATCTTAAAACAGCACCGGCGGGCATGAAGCTGGGAGACACGGCGGTGTTCTGCAGTAAGGATGTATTACCAGCTACCACGAAATATCGTTTGTACGACAAAAATGCGGTGTACAACAGTGAGGGTGGCGGCAACGATCGTACCCATTATGTATCGCTGCAGAAATTCGATGATCCCACACGGGCATCCCTAAACGAAGAACAGAGTGCCCGCGATGCATTTATTATCCGCCTCGCTGAAATGTACCTGATAGCCGCGGAAGCACAATTTAACCTGAGCAATGCAGCTAAAGCAGCCGATTATATTAATGTGATCCGTAAACGAGCCGCTATTCCCGGTCAGGAAGCGGCCATGGAAATTACTGCGGCGGATATCAGCCTGGACTTTATCCTCGATGAAAGAGCCAGGGAACTGGCGGGTGAACAGCTACGCTGGTTCGACCTGAAACGTACCGGTAAGCTGGGAGAAAGAATTGCGCTCCACAATCCGGATGCGGCTAAATATTTCCAGTCGTTTCATACCGTGCGGCCCATTCCGCAGAATCAGATAGATGCAGTAAGTAACAAAGAAGAATTTAAGCAGAACGATAAATACAACTGATGAGATATTTGCAGATACTACTATTATCATTATTGGGACTGGCACCTGCCAGTCCCAAACCCGCTATATTCCTGATCGGTGATTCCACCATGGCCGACAAGCCATTGGCGGATAATCCGGAGCGTGGCTGGGGACAGCTGTTGCCCACTTTTTTTGAACCCGGCATGGTCATAAAAAATTATGCCGTGAACGGGCGCAGTACCAAAAGTTATATCGATGAACACCGCTGGGATAGTGTGCTGGCGCAATTGCATCCCGGCGATTGGGTGATGATCCAGTTTGGGCATAATGATGCTAAAATCAGCGATAGCACGCGTTATGCAGCACCGCAGGGCGCTTACAAAACAAACCTCGAACGCTTTGTAAATGAAGCCCGCGCCAAAGGAGCTAATCCCGTGTTGATTACCCCGGTAGCCCGCCGTCAGTTTACCAAAGGTGTTTTGGAAGACACCCATGGCCAGTATCCTGCGGTGGTCAGGACGGTGGCTGCGGCAATGCAGGTGCCGCTGCTCGACCTTCAGCAAAGCAGTACCGCGCTCCTCCAACAGGCAGGAGATACCGGTTCCGTGAAAATGTTTAAAACTACACCCGCAGGACATTACCACTCTTTGCCACAAGGTGTTACAGACAATACCCACTTTTCTGCCTATGGCGCCGCAAAAATGGCTGCACTCATTGCAGGGGCCATCAGAGAACAACATCTGCCACTGGCGGCTTATCTGAAGACAACACCTTTCCAACATAAATACAGCTACGAACTGCCGCTGATCTATGAGCCACATTTCAGAAAGGATACGTTTAATATCCGGGACTATGGCGCTAAAGCAGATGGCATCACTTTAAACAGCAAAAGTATTAACGAGGCCATTACCACCTGTAGTAACCATGGCGGTGGCGTAGTGCTGGTGCCGGCGGGACTGTGGCTCACGGGGCCGCTGGTGTTGCAGCGCAATGTGAATCTTCATCTGGCAGCGAATGCTATATTGCAGTTTACGACCGACTTTGATCAGTATCCACTCATCACGACTACTTACGAAGGACTGGCCGCCGTGCGTTGCCAGCCTCCCGTGTCGGGCAATAACCTGGAGAATATAGCCATCACCGGTAGTGGTATCCTGGATGGCGGCGGCGATGCGTGGCGCATAGTTAAAAAGGCCAAGCTCACCGCTACACAGTGGGAGAAACTGGTGGCCTCCGGTGGTTTGGTAGGGGAAGACAGCGTGACCTGGTATCCTTCTAAATTATCTTATCTCGGCGCTAAAACCAATCAGGCAGGCGTAATTACGCCAGGTAGTAAACCGGCAGATTATGCCGGTATCAAAGATTTTCTTCGCCCTAATATGATTAGTATTTCTGCTTGTAAAAACGTGCTGCTGGAAGGCGTAACTTTTCAAAACTCTCCTGCCTGGTGTTTGCATCCATTGCTCTGTGAAAATATTACCCTGAGAGGGATCTATGCAAAGAATCCGTGGTATGCGCAAAACGGTGATGGGGTGGATCTGGAGTCCTGTAAGGATGCACAAATCCTGGACTGCACCTTTGATGTGGGAGATGATGGCATCTGCATTAAATCTGGCAGAGATGAGCAGGGACGCAGGCGTGGGAAGCCAACAGAAAATGTGCTGGTCCAAAACTGTACGGTCTATCATGCACATGGGGGCTTTGTGATAGGGAGTGAAATGTCCGGAGGTGCCCGCAATATCTATGTTTCGGATTGTTCCTTTCTGGGCACCGATATCGGATTGCGCTTTAAAACTGCCCGTGGCCGCGGTGGGGTGGTAGAAAATATCTACGCCGCCCGTATTAATATGAAAGATATTCCGGGAGAAGCTATCCTGTTTGATATGTACTATGCCGCCAAGGATCCGGTGCCGTTGGCCGGTGAAAGAAGAACAGCGCCTAAAGTAGAGCAATTGCCGGTGACTGAGGCGACCCCAGGATTTCGTAACTTTTATATCAATGATGTGGTATGCAGTGGCGCGAAGAAAGCGGTTTTTATCCGCGGCCTGCCGGAGATGCCCGTCAGCAATATTTGGCTGAGTAACCTGGTTATGAAAGCAGATGAAGGGATTAGTTGCCTGGAGGCAACAGGCATACATTTCAGTAATGTATATCTCCAGACTTCGGCTGGTACTAAACCGTTGCAAACCCGCAACATCAACAATATTACATTCGACAGCTGTCGTTATCGCAACAACCATTCAACGGAAGAGCATGAGTTTTAAAAAGAGCTTATTCATGGGGGCGCTGATGGCCATCCACTCCCTGACTACACAGGCGCAAACAGGGGCCGCCGGTATGGCCGCTACGGTGATGCGGATCTGGAAAGATTCGCTTCCCGGTACACCGATGAAATGGACCTATGACGAAGGCGTAGTACTGGAAGGATTTACGGGGTTATGGAAACAAACCAATGATCAGCAATATTTCCGGTACATGCAGCAGCGCATGGATTTTTTTGTAGGAGATAACGGTGATATCCGTACGTACCGGCAAAAGGATTACAACATCGATAATATCAAGAATGGCCGGGTATTACTGACATTATATAAAGCCACCGGCAATAATAAATACCGGGTAGCCGCTGCGCAGCTGCGGGAACAGTTGCGCGGCCAGCCCCGTACCCACGATGGTGGCTTCTGGCATAAACAACGCTACCCTTACCAGATGTGGCTGGACGGCCTGTATATGGGGGAACCGTTTTACGCGGAATACGCTGCACTGTTTCATGAAGACAGCGCCTTCCGTGATATTACCCGGCAGTTTGTGCTGATGGAAACACATGCACGTGATACTACCACCGGCTTATTATACCATGCCTGGGATGAGTCACGGGAACAGCGCTGGGCCAACAAAACCACGGGACAGTCGCCTCACTTCTGGGGTAGGGCGATGGGCTGGTATGCCATGGCGCTGGTGGATGCGCTGGAATATTATCCGGTAGGAGATCCGGGCAGAGATAGCCTGATTGCCATCTTAGGTCGTACAGCCGCCGCCGTTAAAAAATACCAGGATGCCAACACCGGCTGCTGGTACCAGGTACTCGACAGAGGGGGAAGCAAGGGCAATTATGTGGAAGCTTCCGCTTCCTGCATGTTCGTATATGCGTTGGCGAAAGGTATCCGCTTGGGTTATCTTCCGGCGGCTTATAAACAGGTGGCCACAAAAGGCTATGCTGGTAT
>NZ_DATCVJ010000974.1:0-6393 GCF_036566945.1 Chitinophaga sp.
CTTTTAGCTTTTAGTAAATGCAGCGGGTAAGTAACATAACATTATCTAATAGCTAAAAGCTAACGGCTAAAAGCTATTTTTACTGTAAATCATCCAGCATCTTCTTGCAATCCACTTTAATAGTGGCATCATCATATACGATATTACGTAGTGTCAGTGCTTTCTTGAGCACTTCTATCGCTTTCTCCTGCTGATCATTTTCTTTGTACGCGCGGGCGAGCTCATAATAATTGAGCAGAAAAGCGGGATCCAGCTGCCGGCATTTTTCATAATTGTTGATCGCATTTTGCAGAGAGCCATCGGGTAAACCACCGAAGAGCATTTTAGCGGCGCCTCTTTCAAAGGCATTCAGATTAGCTACTTCAAAATTCCATTTGCCTAATACGTGATAAGCCTGTGCCAATGAAGGATTGAATTTAATCGCCAGTTCGGCATATTTCTTTACATCTTTAGAAGCAGCGACTTTATCTTTTGCACCAGCAATGAGGGCCATACGTCCCATAGCGATGGCCATGGATAAATTAGCATCCGGACTATTGGGATTTACTTTCAGGGCCTCTTGTGCATAGCTTTTGGCCTGATCGAAATAACTGATCTTATCATCTTTGGATTTCTGCCGGTTCCCTATGCGGGCGCATAACTGACTGGCCTGATTCAATGCATCCAGTTCAGTAGGCTGTATTTTCAGAATGTCTTTATCCTTTTCAAAAGCTTCGTTCTCTTTCATTTGTTTTTCCAGCTGTTTGGCTTCTTCCACCATTTCACTGACACTCTGCGCTTTTACAAACAAGGCTGCAGATAACAAAAAGCAAACTGCCATGATCCGTTTCAACATAGGACAGGTTTTACAGCGTGAAAATTTGTTGATTAACTAGTAGCTATAAATTTACGAAAATTACAAATGAGAAACATCATTCATATTCCAAAAAACGAGGGCTTAGTAATCTTTCTCCAGGGAAACAAGGGAGTTGCGGATACTGGCGCCCATGGGTGGGTTCATTTTACGGAGACTAACAATACTGTGTTGAATATCAGGATACCGCTGCTTCAATGCATCGGATAATTCATATACTACTTCTTCCAGCAGGGGGCGAGGTACTTCCATCACGGCTTTAGCCACTTCATAAATACCCTGATAGTTCACCGTTTCAGACAAATCATCTACTGGCATGGTGCCGGGTATACGAACAGCTACGTCCAATATAAAGTGATTACCTATAATCGTTTCTTCCGGGTATAAACCGTGATAGGCGTAAAAAGTAGCGTGTTCGAGGGCAATAGTAAGCATGAGGAAAGAATTACGAATTACGAATTACGAATTACGAATTACGAATTACGAATTACGAATTACGAATTACGAATTACGAATTACGAATTACGAATTTGTGCGGAGATGGTAAACGCGAAGATCATACGCTATTATCTCCCCACAACTCCGTAATTCGTAATTCGTAATTCGTAATTTTTCTATTATTGGTGGTGTTCTTTTGCTGATAAGTATCTTTCTGCATCCAGCGCAGCCATACATCCGCTACCGGCAGCAGTTACCGCCTGGCGATAAATTTTGTCCTGTACATCACCGCAGGCGAATACGCCTTCTACCGTGGTGCGGCTGGTGCCAGGTACGGTTACGATATAGTCCTGTTCGTCCAGTTCCAGGTATTCTTTAAAGATACCAGAGTTAGGCTGATGGCCGATAGCCACGAAAAATGCGCTTACTGGCACTTCTTTCTTTTCCTGTGTTTTATTATTCAGGATTCTGATCGCTTCTACTTTCTTATCACCCAATACTTCATCTGTTTCTGAGTTCCAGTAAACGATGATGTTGGATGTTTTCAGTACGCGGTCCTGCATTACTTTGGATGCGCGCATTTCACCGCGGCGTACCAGCATATGCACGGTACTGCACATTTTAGAAAGGTACAGTGCTTCTTCAGCAGCGGTATCACCGGCGCCTACGATCGCTACTTCCTTACCACGGAAAAAGAATCCATCACAAACGGCGCAGGCAGAAACACCGCTACCATTCAGGCGTTGTTCGGAAGGAATGCCCAGCCATTTGGCGGAAGCACCGGTAGCGATGATGATGGCATCGGCGGTGATTTCCTTCTCTTCATCAATGATAACTTTATAAGGTTGTTTGCTGAAATCCACAGATGTAGCCATACCATAACGGATATCTGCGCCCATGCGGGTAGCTTGTTTTTCAAAATCCACCATCATTTCAGGGCCTTGAATACCTTCCGGATAACCGGGATAGTTTTCAACTTCTGTGGTGATGGTTAATTGTCCGCCGGGTTGAATACCCTGATATAATACTGGTTTAAGGTTGGCTCTTGCGGCATAAATAGCAGCGGTATAACCGGCAGGTCCGGAACCGATGATCAGTAAATGCACATGCTCTTGTTGCTTGTTTTCCATACTTTTTTTTGCTGTATAATTAGTTGCTAATAATAATTGTTTTATAGGTTACTGCATAACCGCCCCAGTAGCCTAATGCACCGGGTACATTCCCCAGTATTTTTGTAGGTGATGAGAATGGATTGCCATTACTGTTATATGCAAAATCGAGTGTTCGCCAGAAATCCCAGGTAGCTTTGTCAATATTACAAAACTTTATAGTTACCGTATCTCCGAGGTGAAAGAATGCATATGTTGTCAGGTCAAGCCGCTCATTCTTATTTACGCCTGCGTCCACAGGAATTTCAAATGTTGTGCCGTTCACTACCTGATCATCTACCACAGAAGTCAGTCCGGGTAAAAACGGCTCATCGTTACGACTGGTAAAGTAGCGGCCATAGTTACCAAATGTGGGCGAATCCGTTACCCGCACCCATAAGCGGGCCATTGAGCTATCATTGTCCAGCTTCACCAGTGTCCACCAGAGGGAGTCCAGCTTCAGTCCACGTGTTGGTATCGTTGTCACAGATTCATATGCCTTATTGTCAGCATTAATGTGCAGCGTGTAAGTACCTGACACTTTTCCGGTAAAGTTATTGGCCGGCTGAGTGCCATCAGGTATATATACATAGAACTTTTTCCCTGCGGTATCTATCAAATTTTCAATCAGTTTCATGGTTTTAGTCCCATCTGAAACCGTTACTACAGCGTTATGTACAAAGGAATTCTGCAAGGTGGTCTGATCTATTGCGGCAAAATAGTTCAGGCTGTGTGTCAGTATTACTACCGGATAATTCCCATCTTCAAATCGTCCTTCCACCACTAACTGCGGCTCCTGCGCTGGCAGGTCCACAGAGATATCTTTTTCGCAGGCGGAAAAGATCAGTGTAACCAGTATAAGGAAGAGCGTATGGCGCATAGCTGCAAAAATAAGGGGTGTGGAGTAAATAAAAACACCGGCCATGTATTTACAAGGCCGGTGTTCTTATAGAATAAAGAGGATTAGTAGATTTATTCAATTGGTTATTTTGTTATTTACTTATCTAAATATCAAAATAATCAATGGAGTAAAAGGATTATCCCAGGTAAGATTTCAATGCGCCACTATAGCGGGCTTTCTGCAGCCTTTTGATAGCACGTTCTTTAATCTGCCTGATTCTTTCTTTAGTCAGATCATATTTCTGACCGATTTGTTCGATTGTTGCGCCATTTTCACCATCCAGACCAAAATAAGCATTCACAATTTCAGCTTCGCGTGGACTCAGGGATTTCAGGACCCTACGTATTTCCTCGCGGAGTGAATCTCTCATAACATCGTCATCAGTAATATCTCCACCTTCCAGCAGGTCGCCCATTGCTACGTCTTCTGCCTCGTGCACAGGTGCATCCAATGACATGTGACGGGTATTGCTCTGGAAGATATTGTTTATCTCTGATTCAGACATCTCCAGGATTTCTGCGAGTTCCTCGGTAGAAGGTTCACGCTCGTTTTCCTGCTCAAATGCCATGTAAGCTTTGTTAGCTTTATTATAGGTGCCAATTTTGTTTTGCGGGAGACGAACAAGACGACCTTGTTCAGCTAACGCCTGCAGTATGGATTGGCGAATCCACCAAACTGCATAAGAAATGAATTTGAAACCTTTTGTTTCATCGAAACGTTGTGCCGCCTTGATCAAGCCAAGATTACCCTCGTTAATAAGGTCACTGAGGCTAAGCCCCTGGTGCTGATACTGCTTTGCAACAGAAACAACGAAACGTAAGTTTCCTGTAGTCAATCTTTCAAGAGCCTTTTGATCGCCCATTTTAATGCGTTGCGCCAAAACGGTCTCCTCCTCGGGTGTTAACAAAGGGATCTTCGAGATTTCCTGCAGGTACTTTTCTACCGCCTGCGAATCACGATTGGTGATCTGGGTGGCAATTTTAAGTTGCCTCATATGAAAAATTGTATTGGTTTATAAATAAAATAACAGCGAAAGAAATTTTTTGTTCGAATTTTTAAAATTATTAACTTACAAAGTTTCCCGCGCTTTATCCTTTTGATTCAAAATAAGTCTGCAAAGATCGTGCTAACCAATCACTCTACCAAATCCTTCTTATATTTGCCAGCCATATAACAAAGTACAGTTTTATAACGGAATTTTATAGTGCTTTAGTCGCTGTACAGCGATGGTTTATACAAATTTTAACAATTGATAAAGAATCATATTTAAATTAACATCTTAACTAATTTAATTGTTAAGCCGTTGCAAATTTTTCAATAAAATGATTGACTTTAGAAGCGACACTTTTACACGTCCCGGCCCTGGCATGTTACAGGCGATGTTACAGGCAGAAACCGGTGATGACGTTTTCGGTGAAGATCCCAGCATCAACAAACTGGAAGCCATGATGGCAGTTTATTTTGGCAAAGAGGCAGCCTTGTACTGCCCTTCCGGCACAATGAGTAACCAGGTTGCCATTAAAGTACATACGTTGCCGGGGGATGAAGTGGTTTGCAGTAATCTTGCTCATGTATATATTTATGAAGGTGGTGGCATTGCATTTAATGCGGGTGCACAGGTACATCCTATTCTCGGCGATCGGGGCATGATCCGCGCTGCGCAAGTAGAAGCGGCTATTAATCCGGACGACGTACATAAGGCACGCACCAGTCTTGTTTGCCTTGAAAATACTTCCAACCGTGGCGGCGGATGCTGTTACGACTGGGACGAAATGGTAAAAATCGGCGACGTTTGTAAAGAACACGGACTCGCATTACACCTGGATGGCGCCCGCCTCTTCAACGCGCTGGTAGCCACTGGCCAGGATCCCATCGCTTACGGACAACTGTTTGACAGTATCTCCGTTTGCCTGAATAAAGGACTGGGTTGCCCGATGGGGTCCGTCTTATTAGGTAGTGCCGCTTTTATCAAATCCGCCAGACGTATCCGCAAAAAACTGGGCGGAGGCCTCCGGCAGGCAGGCTTCATGGCTGCTACCGGCATTTACGCCATGGAAAATAATATCGCACGACTGGCAGAAGATCACCAACATGCCAAGCAAATTGCACAGGCATTACTGGAAAAATCTTTCGTAGGTCATATGCTCCCGGTGGAAACCAATATCCTCATTTTTGAAGTAAAGGGCGACTGGACTCCACAACGCTTTGCCGATTATCTGAGCAAAGAAGGCATCCTGGTAATGGCCATCTCCCCAACACAGGTAAGAATAGTAACACACCTGGATGTAACGGCGGAGATGATTAACACTACCTGCGAAGTGATCGCAGCGATGTCGTAATCTGCTGATAAACAAAATATACGATCAGGCCAACATTTGCCTGATCGTATATTTCAGCTGCTAATCTTTCAGGTTATAATATTTGGCCACTGCGTTATAATCGTTCAGATCCACCGGGCTACTGGCCCTGGCAGCAGCCGTTCCGGGTATCACTACATATTTGTAGTCATAGGAAGGAATCACCGCATTGTATATATCCGGAACAGTTGCCGAACCATCTGTTTGCACAAACATATAATAGATCCTTAGTTTTCCGGCCTCATAATTAAACTTAAAGCTGGTTAAATACCCTACATTAAAATTACGGATATCATAAGGTAAAGGCGTCCACACAGTGGCAGTAGCACTTAGATTTACCGGTGTTTTCAAATATACCATCACCGTTCCTGTGTTAAAGACATCCGTCGTTATTGCCGGCAAACTCTTCACGACGGCTCTGGAGGCTGCTCCCAATGCACCTCCGGCGCCGGTACTTATTGTCCAGTAATCATTTTTATAGTCGGCATTCACCAGTGTAAACGTTCCGGATATTGCGCCAGGCCCCTTGGGCCCCACCGGACCGGCAGGTCCCTGCGCGCCATTCGCACCAGCGGGCCCCGGATCACCTTTTTTGGAACATCCGGTAATGATTAACAAATGGGTAATAACCACGATAGCTATGAGGAACATAGGCATCCGGCCTTTCTCAAAGAAAATTGTTTTCATGATATAGGT